>NZ_JBMNDR010000062.1:0-57561 GCF_052543235.1 Streptomyces sp. SAS_272
GCTCCGGGGCCGACGGTGTGGACGACCCCTCAGCGGGTCGACCTCAGTTGTTGATGCAGGTGTTGCCGAAGGCGGGGTTCAGCAGCCCGATCACCGAGATCGTGTTGCCGCAGACGTTCACCGGGACATGCACGGGAACCTGAACGACGTTGCCGGACAGGACGCCCGGGGAGTGCACCGCGGCACCCTGAGCGCCCGCGTCGGCGACGGCCATGCCCGCGCCCGCGAGAACCAGCCCACCAGTGGCAGCCGCAGCAGCGACGACCTTCTTGATCATTATTCCTCCTTGTAGGCAAAGCGACCCCATCAAGCGGATCGCATCACCAGTAACGAGGCGGAATTAGTGGGGCTACGCGCTTATCGGCGCATTCACTCTTCCCAGTCGGTTCCGTACAGGCGGCCGATTTCCTTCACCCGGCGAGATCTCGTGGCGCCCGGACGTTCAGGACGCGTCGATGAAGCGGTCGAGCACCCGCACCCCGAAGCGCAGGCCCTCCACCGGGACCCGCTCGTCCACGCCGTGGAACATGCCGGCGAAGTCGAGCTCCGGGGGCAGCTTGAGCGGGGCGAAGCCGAATCCGCGGATGCCGAGGTCGTCGAAGGACTTGGCGTCGGTGCCGCCGGAGAGCATGTAGGGGACGGCCTTGGCGGTCGGGTCCTCGGCGAGCAGCGAGGACTGCATGGCATCGACGAGCGCCCCGTCGAAGGACGTCTCCAGAGCCTTGTCGGAGTGCACGTCCTCGCGGCGCACGTTCGGGCCGAGGATCCGGTCCAGGTCGGCCAGGAACTCGTCCTCGTACCCCGGCAGGAACCGCCCGTCGACGTGCGCGGTCGCCTCCCCCGGAATGACGTTGACCTTGTATCCGGCGCCCAGCTGGGTGGGGTTGGCGGTGTTGCTGAGCGTCGCGCCGATCAGCTTGGCGATGCCGCCGAGCCGCGCCAGCGTCGACTGCATGTCCTCGGGGTCCAGTGGGGTGCCCAACGCGTCGCCGAGTTCGTCGAGGAAGGCCCGGGTCGTCTTGGTGACCCGTACCGGGAAGGTGTGCCGGCCGAGCCGGGCGACGGCCTCGGACAGCTCGGTGATGGCGTTGTCCCGGTGGATCATCGAGCCGTGTCCGGCGGTGCCGGCCACGGTCAGCTTCATCCAGTGCATGCCCTTCTCGGCCGTCTGGACGAGGTAGAGCCGCCGCTCCTCGCTCACGGTGAACGAGAACCCGCCCACCTCGCTGATCGCCTCGGTGACGCCCTCGAACAGGCCGGGGTGGCGGTCGACGAGGTGCCGGGCGCCGTACGTGCCGCCGGCCTCCTCGTCGGCGAGGAACGCGAGCACGATGTCGCGGGGCGGCCGGCGCCCGGAGCGCAGCCGGTCACGGACGACCGCCAGCGTCATCGCGTCCATGTCCTTCATGTCGACCGCGCCCCGGCCCCACACGCACCCGTCCGCGACCTCGCCGGAGAAGGGGTGATGGGTCCAGTCGGCGGCGTTGGCCGGGACGACGTCGAGGTGGCCGTGGATGAGCAGTGCGGGCCTGGAGGGGTCCTCGCCCTCGATCCGGGCCACGGTGGAGGCGCGGCCGGGGTGCGACTCGAAGATCTGGGGCTCGAGGCCCACCTCGGCGAGCTTCTCGGCGACCCATTCGGCCGCCTTGCGCTCGCCGGGACCCGAGTGGTCGCCGTAGTTGCTGGTGTCGATCCGGATCAGGTCGCGGCAGAGGTCCACGACCTCGTCCTCGCCGGTGACGCTCCTGGCATGGTCGTCCGTCGCGCTCACGCTGCTTCCTCCCGCTGTCACTGCTGGTGGGTCCTCCTCATCCTCCCTCGCCTGCGGGTCCGCGCCCAAGACCGGTCCCGGCCCGTCACGAGCCGTTCACGCGGGCGCCGCCGCGGCCGTGCCCGCCGGCCGTGATCGGGCACCCCGGAAAGCCTGGTAATGTTTACGACGTCGCCGCGGGGGAAACCCCGCACGACAGACACCTTGTCCGGGTGGCGGAATGGCAGACGCGCTAGCTTGAGGTGCTAGTGCCCTTTATCGGGCGTGGGGGTTCAAGTCCCCCCTCGGACACCACAGCGAAAAGGGTGGTTCGGCCAGTGGCCGGGCCGCCCTTTTCGCGTTCCACGACCCTGTCGGCTTCCGGTCCCGGCCGCTCCGCGCGCCCTTTCCCGCCGATGTGGGGCATATCTCGCCGCCGTGCAGGACGCCCAGGTCAGAGGCCTGCGAATGATCATCCGTCGTGCCCCGGACGGCCTCCCCGAGTGGCCGCCACAAGCCGGCGAGCCTAGCTTCGTACTAAAATTTCCGGCTTGTTACGGAGCTGGACCGGACAACCCCAGGCAGACCTGCGGGCCCGCCGGCGCCCCGGAGGCTTCCGGGCTCGAGACGCGAGGACCGATGGCAGCCATTCACGAGAGCAGTGCTCTCGGCCTGCTCGACGAAGAAATCCACGCTCGACTCGGTGACACCGCCCGCTTCTCCGGCGGTCCCGCCGCCTCTGCGCGCACTCTCGTCGACGTCTTCGACGCTTCCGTGCGGTCGTTCCCGGACGAGCTCGCCCTGGACGACGGCAGCACGCCGCTGACCTACCGCGCCCTCGCCGTCGAGGTGGACAGGCTCCGGCGCCGGCTCGCCGCCTCCGGGGTCGGGCTCGGCGACCGGGTGGGCGTGCGCGTGCCCTCCGGCACCAACGACCTGTACGTGGCGATCCTGGCCGTCCTCGCCGTCGGCGCGGCCTACGTGCCGGTGGACGCCGAGGACCCCGACGAGCGGGCCGAGCTGGTCTTCGGGGAGGCGGACGTGCGGGCGGTGGTCGGCGCCGGGCACGAGATCACCGTCCACGGCGCCTCCGGCGCGGCGGCCGACCGCCCCGGCGCCGGGCACGACGCCTGGATCATCTTCACCTCCGGCTCGACCGGGAAGCCCAAGGGCGTCGCCGTCAGTCACCGCAGCGCCGCCGCGTTCGTGGACGCCGAGGCCGCGCTGTTCCTCACCGAGGAGCCGATCGCACCCGGCGACCGGGTCATGGCCGGGCTGTCGGTGGCCTTCGACGCCTCCTGCGAGGAGATGTGGCTGGCCTGGCGGTACGGAGCCTGTCTGGTTCCGGTGCCGCGCTCGCAGGTCCGCAGCGGCGCCGACCTCGGGCCCTGGCTGGTGGAGCAGGAGATCACGGTGGTCTCCACCGTGCCGACGCTGGCCGCGCTCTGGGAGCCCGAGACCCTCAACGACGTACGGCTGCTGATCTTCGGCGGCGAGGCCTGCCCGCCGGAGCTCGTGCAGCGGCTGGTGACGGAGGGCCGGGAGGTGTGGAACACCTACGGGCCGACCGAGGCGACCGTGGTGGCCTGCGCCTCGCTGATGTCCGGCGAGGAGCCGGTCCGCATCGGACTGCCGCTGCGGGGCTGGGAGCTGGCCGTGGTGGACGAGGCCGGCGAGCCGGTGCCGCTGGGCGGCAGCGGTCAGCTGGTGATCGGCGGGGTCGGGCTCGCCCGGTATCTCGACGCCGAGAAGGACGCGGAGAAGTACGCGCCGCTGACGTCGCTGGGCTGGGAGCGGGCGTACCGCAGCGGCGACCTGGTGCGCGCCGACGCCGACGGGCTCGTCTTCCTCGGCCGGGCGGACGAGCAGATCAAACTCGGCGGCCGGCGCATCGAACTGGGCGAGGTCGACGCGGCGCTGCAGGCGCTGCCGGGCGTCGCGGGGGCGGCGGCGGCCGTGCGCATCGCCCGCAGCGGCAACCAGCTTCTCGTGGGGTACGTCGTCGTCCAGGAGGGCTGGGACCAGGCGGCGGCCGTGCGGCGGCTGCGCGCCGAGCTGCCCGCGGCCCTGGTGCCGCTGCTCGCGCCGGTCGACGACCTGCCGACCCGGACGTCCGGGAAGGTGGACCGCAACGCGCTGCCCTGGCCGCTGGAAGGGCTGGAGACCGGCGGCAGGACCGAGGAGCTGTACGGCACCGAGGCCTGGCTCGCCGAGCAGTGGACGGAGGTCCTCGGCATCCCCGTCTCCGGCGCCCGCGACGACTTCTTCGCGATCGGCGGCAGCAGTCTGGCCGCCGCCCAGCTCACCACGAGGCTGCGCACCCGGTATCCGAGCGCGGCCGTGCTGGACGTCTACCAGCAGCCGACGCTGCGCAAGCTGGCCCGCTACCTGGAGGAGTCCGCGCAGGACGACGGGGCCGCCCGCGTCGTCGATCCGGTGCCCGTGCGCGCCAAGGTGCTCCAGCTGCTGCTTCTCGTCCCGCTGTTCACGCTGCTGGGGCTGCGCTGGACGGTGCCGCTGGCCCTGGTGGGCAATCTGCTGCCGATGTACTCCTGGCTGCCCACCGCGCCCTGGTGGCTGGTCGTGAGCGGCGCTCTGCTGCTGTTCAGCCCGCCCGGGCGGCTCGCGATCGCCGCCGGCGGTGCGCGGCTGCTGCTGCGCGGGGTGCGGCCCGGGCGGTACGCGCGCGGTGGCGGCGTCCATCTGCGGCTGTGGACCGCGGAGCGGCTGGCCGAGTTCAGCGGGGCGACCTCGCTGACCGGGTCCTGGCTGGAGCGGTACGCGCGGGCGCTGGGCGCCAAGGTGGGACCGGACGTGGATCTGCACTCGCTGCCGCCGGTCACCGGCATGCTCAAGCTGGGCCGGGGCGCGGCCGTCGAGTCCGAGGTGGACCTGTCGGGCCACTGGCTGGACGGGGACCGGCTCGAGATCGGACCGGTCAAGGTGGGTGCGCACGCGGTCGTCGGCACGCGCAGCATGCTCTTCCCGGGCGCCCGGGTCGGCAAGCGTGCCGAGGTGGCGCCGGGTTCCGCGGTCACCGGTCAGGTCCCCACCGGTCAGCGTTGGGCGGGCGCGCCCGCGGCCAAGCTCGGCAAGGCCAAGCGCAACTGGCCCAAGGAGCGGCCGGCACGGGGCACGTACTGGCGTGTCCTGTACGGCCTGACCGGATTCGCGCTGACCGCGCTGCCGGTGCTGGCCGGCGCGGCGGCGCTGCTGGTGGCGGGCCTGTTCGTGCAGCCCGGCGGCGGTCTCGTGACGGCGCTGTCGGGTGCCGCGCTCGCCCTGGTCCCGGCGACGCTCGCCTTCGGGCTGGCGTACGCGGTGCTGCTGCTGGCGGCCGTGCGGCTGCTGAGCCTGGGTCTGCGGGAGGGCACGCATCCCACGCACAGCCGGACGGGCTGGCAGGCCTGGACGGTCACACAGCTCATGGACCGCTCGCGGGAGACCCTGTTCCCGCTGTACGCCGGGCTGGTCACGCCGGTGTGGCTGCGGTTGCTGGGGATGCGGATCGGCAAGGGCGCCGAGGTCTCCACCGTGCTGGCGCTGCCGAGTCTGACCACGGTCGGCGAAGGCGCGTTCCTCGCCGACGACACGCTGACCGCGCCGTACGAGCTCGGCGGCGGCTGGATGCGGATCGGGCGCGCGGAGATCGGGCGGCGGGCGTTCCTCGGCAACTCGGGGATGACCGCGCCGGGGCGGAGCGTGCCGGACGGCGGTCTGGTGGGTGTGCTGTCGGCGACGCCCAAGAAGGCGAAGAAGGGCAGCTCGTATCTGGGGCTGCCGCCGGTGAAGCTGCCGCGGAACACCGCGGACAGTGACCAGAGCCGGACGTACGAGCCGTCGGCGCGGCTGCTGTGGGCGCGCGCGCTGGTGGAGCTGTGCCGGATCGTGCCGGTGTTCTGCTCGGCGGGGCTGGCCGTGCTGACGGTGGCGGCGCTGTGCGCGCTCGGCGCCTGGGCGCCGCTGCTGTCGGGGTTCGTGCTGCTCGGGGCGGGGGCCGCGGCGGCCCTCGTCTCGGTGGCCGCCAAGTGGCTGCTGGTCGGCCGGCACCGCAGCGGCGAGCATCCGCTGTGGAGCGGGTTCGTGTGGCGCAACGAGCTGGCGGACACGTTCGTCGAGGTGGTGGCCGTGCCGTGGCTGGCCGGGGCGGTGCCGGGGACGCCGGTGATGACGGCGTGGCTGCGCGGGCTCGGGGCGCGGATCGGCAGGGGCGCGTGGGTGGAGAGCTACTGGCTGCCGGAATCGGACCTGGTCACGCTGGAGGACGGCGTGACGGTCAACCGCGGGTGCGTGCTGCAGACTCACCTCTTCCACGACCGGATCTTGCGGACGGATACTGTGGTCCTCCGTGAGGGCGCCACGCTGGGCCCTGGCGGGATCGTGCTGCCCGGCAGCACGATCGGGGCCCGGACGACCCTGGGTCCCGCGTCGCTCGTCATGGCCGCGGAGTCCGTCCCGGACGACACCCGCTGGCTCGGCAACCCGATCGAGGCATGGCGTCCCTGAGGACGGGCTACTCGGAGCCGGAGCGCGGCGACGCACCGGCGGCGGGCGGTTCGAGCACAGGGCAGGGAGCGGACGCGGAAGTGGCAGTTCAGCAGTCGGTCGGGCCGGACCCGTATTTCCCGGCCAACGGTGACTCCCGGTACCGGGTGCACCGCTACGAGCTCACGCTGGACTACCGGCCGGGCCCGAACCGGCTGTCGGGCGCGGCGCGGATCAACGCGATCGCGGGGCGGTCGGCGCTGTCCGAGTTCCAGCTGAACCTGGCGGACTTCAAGATCGGCCGGGTCCGGGTGGACGGTCGTCCGGCGCATTACACGCACCGGGGCGGCCGGCTGCGGGTCCGGCCGGCCAAGCCGGTCCGCGCCGGGGCCGCCTTCACGGTGGAGGTGCACTGGTCGGGCAACCCGAAGCCGGTGTCCAGCCCCTGGGGCGGTCTGGGCTGGGAGGAGCTGGACGACGGGGCTCTGGTGGCGAGCCAGCCGGTCGGTGCGCCGTCCTGGTACCCGTGCAACGACCGTCCGGCGGACAAGGCGTCGTACCTGATATCGGTCACGACACCGTCGGCGTACTCGGTGGTGGCGGGCGGCCGGCTGCTGACGCGGACCACGAAGGCGTCGACGACCACGTGGGTGTACGAGCAGTCGGCGCCCACGTCGAGCTACCTGATAGGGCTGTCGATCGGCAAGTACCAGACGGTGCTGCTGGGCGACCCGGGGCTCGGCGGGGTCCCTCAGCACGGGCACATCCCGGCGCGGCTGCTGCCCGAGTTCTCACGGGACTTCGCGCGCCAGCCCGGCATGATGCACCTCTTCCAGCAGCTCTTCGGCCCGTACCCGTTCGACGAGTACGCGGTGGTCGTGACGGAGGAAGAGCTCGACGTCCCCGTCGAGGCGCAGGGGTTGTCGCTGTTCGGCGCCAACCACGTGGACGGGGCGCGGGGTTCGGAGCGGCTGGTGGCGCACGAGCTGGCGCACCAGTGGTTCGGCAACAGCGTGTCGATCGCCGACTGGCGGCACATCTGGCTGAACGAGGGGTTCGCGAAGTACGCGGAGTGGCTGTGGTCGGAGCGGTCGGGCGGCCGGAGCGCGCAGCAACTCGCCGCCGTCGCGCACCGGTTGCTGGCGACGCAGCCACAGGATCTGCGGCTCGCCGATCCGGGGCGCAAGTCGATGTTCGACGACCGGCTCTACGAGCGCGGCGGTCTCGCCGTGCACGCCGTGCGCTGTGCGCTGGGCGACGACGCGTTCTTCCACATGGTGCGCGCCTGGCTCGGGGTGCACCGTGGCGGGTCGGTGACGACGGCGACGTTCGCCGCGCACGCCGCCCGGTTCGCGTCCGAGCCGCTGGACGAGCTGTTCGCGGCCTGGGTGTACGGGACAGCGCTGCCGCCGTTGCCGACGCCGTCCGCGCAGCGGGGCGCGGCATCGGCCTGAGCGCCTGGCCGGCGCCGGTTCGGTGACGGGGTCGCGGGGCAGGGCAGGGCAGGGCCGAGAGCGGTGCGGGCGGTCGCGCAGGCCCCCCGGCTGTCCAGGGGCGCGGCCGGGCCGGCGGGCGGCCGGGCACAATGAGCGCATGGCCCGACGTTCCGCCCGCCCGCGACAGCGCGCCTCCGCCGCCGTCCCCGCTGACTCCGCCGTCCCCACCGACTGCCCGTGCGGTCTGCCCGCGCCGTACGAGGCGTGCTGCGGCCGCTACCACGCCGGGGCCGGGGCCGCGCCGACCGCCGAGGCGCTGATGCGGTCGCGCTACAGCGCGTTCGTCACGGGCGAGGCGGGATATCTGCTGCGGACCTGGCATCCGCAAACGCGTCCGGAGCGGCTGGAACTCGACCCCGGGATGCGCTGGACCGGCCTGGAGATCCTCTCCGTGTCCGACGGGAGCGCGTTCCACCCGACGGGGACGGTGGAGTTCCGCGCGTCCTACCGGGGAGGCTCGCTGCACGAGCGCAGCCGCTTCGAGCGGGTGGACGGAGCCTGGGCGTACGTGGACGGGGAGTTCCCAGGGTGACGCCGTGCGCCGGCCGCGTCAGGGTGCCAGGATGTCCAGTTCGTGGAGGGCGCCGACGGTGATCTCGCGGGTGAGCTGCTCCGCGCGGGCCGCGTCGCCGGCCCGGACCGCCTCCGCGACCTGGACGTGCAGGGTGACGGCGGCCGGGTCGGGGTCCTCGAACATCACCTCGTGATGGGTGCGGCCGGCCAGGACCTCCGCGACGACGTCGCCGAGGCGGGCGAACATCTCGTTGCCGGAGGCGGCGAGGATCACCCGGTGGAAGGCCATGTCGTGGACCAGGTACCCCTCCAGCCGGTGGCCGCGTGAGTGGGCCACCATGCCGAGCGCGCACTCGGTGAGCTCGGCGCACTGCTCCGCCGTGGCGTGCCGCGCCGCGAGGCCGGCCGCGACCGGCTCGATCGCCGAGCGCAGGACGGTGAGCGAGCGCAGCTGGTGCGGGCGGTCGGCGCCGGCCAGCCGCCAGCGGATGACCTGCGGGTCGTAGACGTTCCACGCGGACCTGGGCCGGACCGTCACGCCGACGCGGCGGCGCGACTCGACCAGGTCCATGGACTCCAGGACGCGGACCGCCTCGCGCATCACGGACCGGGAGACGTCGAAGCGCTGGGCCAGCTCGTCGGTGCGCAGGACGCTGCCGGGCGGGTACTCGCCCGCCGTGATCGCGGGCCCCAGGGCGTCCAGTACGCGGCCGTGCAGCCCCCGGTCCGGAGTGGTCATGCACTCAGCGTACGGGGTAGATCACGGACTCAAAAAGTCAGACTTATTTACTACCGGGTCTTGCAATAGTCCTACCTAATCGGTTTCAGTGTCGTCGGCGGCGTCCACCGGCGCCGGATGTCGAGGAAGACAGCGAGGCAGAGATGCGCACCCCGCACGTCGTCGTGGTGATGGGCGTCGCCGGCACGGGCAAGACCACCATCGGTCCCCTGCTCGCCGCCCGGCTGGGCGTCCCGTACGCCGAGGGCGACGACTTCCACCCGCCGGCCAGCATCGCCAAGATGTCGGCCGGCACCCCGCTCGGCGACGACGACCGGTGGCCGTGGCTCGACGCCATCGGCGCCTGGGCGGACGAGCGGGCCGGACTCGGCGGCGTGGTCAGCTGCTCGGCGCTCAAGCGGTCGTACCGCGACCGGCTCAGGGCGGCCGCCCCCGGCGTCGTCTTCGTCCACCTGGCGGGCGACCGGTCGCTGATCGAGGACCGCATGGCGCACCGGCAGGGTCACTTCATGCCGACGGCGCTGCTGGACTCCCAGTTCGCCACGCTCCAGCCCCTCGATGCGGACGAGGCCGGGGTCGTCGTCGACGTCGTCGGCACCCCGGAGGCCATCACCGGGCGGGCGTTGGCGGCGCTGACCGCGCTCGCTGACCCCGTGGACTGAACTCCCCGTCCCGGCCGACCCTCGTCCCGGCCGACCGCTGTCGCGGCCGACCCTCGTCGACCGGTCTTGGTCGGCCGCGCCCCGTCGGCCGGCCGGCCTCGGTCGACCCGCCGCCGTCACCGTCCTGCGGAGTACTCCTCCCGCGGCAGCCGGATCGCCCGCACGCACCGCACTCCCCGTACCCCCCTCCCCTACCTGACAAGGGAATCCCCGTGACCAGACTCAGCGTCGAGATGCTGGCAGCGGACGCCGTCGAGCCGATCACCTCGGCCGGCCACGCGCAGCTGGGCATCGCCGTCCTGGCGGGCATCGCCGTGATCGTCCTGCTCATCACCGAGTTCAAGCTCCACGCCTTCCTGGCGCTGACCATCGGCTCGCTCGCGCTGGGCGCGTTCGCCGGGGCGCCGCTCGACAAGACCATCGCCTCGTTCACCACCGGGCTGGGCGCCACCGTCGCCGGGGTGGGCGTGCTGATCGCGCTCGGCGCGATCCTCGGCAAGATGCTCGCGGACTCCGGCGGGGCCGACCAGATCGTGGACACGATCCTCGCCAAGGCGGGCGGCCGCTCCATGCCGTGGGCCATGGTGCTGATCGCCTCCGTGATCGGTCTGCCGCTGTTCTTCGAGGTCGGCGTGGTGCTGCTGATCCCGGTGGTGCTGATGGTCGCCAAGCGCGGCAACTACTCGCTCATGCGGATCGGCATTCCGGCGCTCGCCGGTCTGTCGGTGATGCACGGGCTCGTCCCGCCGCACCCAGGGCCGCTGGTCGCGATCGACGCGGTCGGCGCCAACCTGGGCGTGACGCTGGCGCTCGGAGTGCTCGTGGCCATACCCACGGTCGTCGTCGCCGGTCCGCTGTTCTCGCGGGTGGCCGCACGCTGGGTGGACGTCCCCGCCCCCGAGCGCATGATTCCCCAGCGGCCCTCCGAGGACCTGGAGAAGCGGCCCGGGTTCGGCGCCACCCTCGCCACCATCCTGCTGCCCGTCGTGCTCATGCTGTCCAAGGCGCTGGTCGACATCGTGGTGGACGACCCCGAGCACACCGTGCAACGCGTCTTCGACGTCGTCGGATCTCCGCTGATCGCGCTGCTCACCGCCGTGCTCGTCGGCATCTTCACCCTGCTGAGGCCCGCCGGGTTCGCCAAGGACCGGATCTCCGGGCTGGTCGAGAAGGGCCTCGCGCCCATCGCGGGCATCCTGCTGATCGTCGGCGCGGGCGGCGGCTTCAAGCAGACGCTGATCGACTGCGGCGTGGGCCGGATGGTGCTGGAGATCTCCGAGGACTGGTCCATCCCCGCGCTGCTGCTGGCCTGGCTGATCGCGGTGGCGATCCGGCTGGCCACCGGCTCGGCGACCGTGGCGACGATCTCGGCGGCGGGCCTGGTCGCACCGCTCGCGGCCGACATGTCGACGACGCACACCGCCCTGCTGGTGCTGGCCATCGGCGCGGGCTCGCTCTTCTTCAGCCATGTCAACGACGCCGGGTTCTGGCTGGTGAAGGAGTACTTCGGGCTCACCGTGGGCCAGAACGTGAAGACCTGGTCGGTCATGGAGACGATCATCTCCGTGGTCGCGGGCGGTCTCGTCATGCTCCTCTCCCTCGTCGTCTAGACGTGGGCGGCAGCCACGGCGGGCGACGCCCGCGGACACGGGAAGACGGGCCCCGGGAGGCCGGGCGCCGGGAAGAGGAGTCACGGCGATGAGCCACCCCCTGTTCGACATCACCGGCCGGACCGCTCTGGTCACCGGCTCCAGCCGGGGCATCGGTCTGGCCCTGGCCCGGGGCCTGGCCGAGGCCGGCTGCACGGTCGTCCTCAACGGGCGCGACGCCGGACGCCTCGAGCGGGCCGCCGCCGGACTTCCGGGATCGGTGCACACCAGCGCGTTCGACGTCACCGACGGGCCCTCGGTGCGGACGGGCCTCGCCGACGTCGAGGCCCGGGTCGGTCCGCTGGACATCCTCGTCAACAACGCGGGCATGCAACTGCGCGCCCCGCTCCTGGAGTTCGCCGACTCCGACTGGCACCGGGTGCTGGACGCGAACGTCACCAGCGCCTTCCTGGTGGGCCGGGAGGCGGCCCGGGGGATGACCGAACGCGGCCACGGAAAGATCATCAACATCTGCTCGCTGCAGAGCGAGGTGGCCCGTCCCGGCATCGCGCCCTACGCGGCCGCCAAGGGCGCGCTGAAGATGCTCACCAAAGGCATGTGCGCCGACTGGGGCCCGCGCGGCGTCCAGGTCAACGGCCTCGGCCCGGGATACATCGAGACCGAGCTGACCCGGCCCCTGGTCGAGGACGAGGAGTTCAGCGCGTGGGTGCGTCGGCGCACCCCGGCCGGACGGTGGGGCCGCACCGAGGACCTGGTGGGCGGGGTGCTGTTCCTCGCCTCCCCCGCGGCGGACTTCGTCGGCGGGCAGGTGCTGTACGTGGACGGCGGTATGACGAGCGTGCTGTGAAAGGACGTGACGACGGATGCTGGCATGTGTGATCCACGGTCCGGGCGACCTGCGCGTCGACGAGCTGACCTCGCCCTCGCCCGGGCCGGACGAGGTGCTCGTCGCCGTCCGCTACGGCGGGGTCTGCGGCTCCGACCTGCACTACTGGCGCCATGGCGGGGTCGGGGACTTCCGGCTGCGGGAGCCGATGGTGCTGGGGCACGAAGTCGTCGGCACGGCGTCGAGCGGGCCGCTCGCCGGCACCGCGGTCGCCGTGCACCCCGCCACGCCGTGCGGGCTCTGCCCCGAGTGCGCGGACGGGCGCCGGCACGTCTGCCGGGACACCCGCTACCTCGGCAGCGCGGCCAGGACGCCGCACGTGCAGGGCGGCTTCGCCGCCGAGATCGCCGTTCCCGCCGGGCAGCTGCGGCCGCTTCCGGAAGGACTGCCGCCGCGTCGGGCAGCGCTCGCCGAGCCGTTGTCGGTGGCACTGCACGCGGTGCGCCGGGCCGGTGCGGTGTCCGCACGGCAGGTGCTGGTCACCGGGGCCGGCCCCATCGGCTCGCTGGTGGTCGCGGCCGCGAAGGCGGCGGGCGCCGCCCACGTCACCGTGACCGACCTGCTGCCCACCGCGCTCGGGTACGCGCGCGCTGCGGGCGCCGACGTCGTCGTGCGGGCCGACGATCCGGCCGATCCCGGGTGGCCGTCGGAGGCGGACGTGGCCGTGGAGGCGTCCGGGACCGCCGCCGGGCTGGAGACCTGTCTGCGGCTGGTGCGCCGCGGCGGGGTCGTCGTGCAGCTCGGCATGCTGCCGCCGGGGCCGACTCCGTTTCCGGGGAACCTGCTGGTGAGCCGGGAGATCGAGCTGCGCGGGGCGTTCCGTTTCGACACCGAGTTCGACGACGCGCTCCGGCTGCTCGCCGCCACGCCCTCGTTCGACGCGCTGGTCAGCGCGGTCGTCCCGGTGCGCGAGGCGGAGTCGGCTTTCGCGCTGGCGGCCGACCGCAGCCGTTCCTGCAAGGTGCTGCTGGACTTCGGCGACTGACCGGCAGCCCGCGGACGAGAGGCCCCGCAGGCACGTTCCGGGCGATCCGCCGGGGCCCCAAGCCCCGCCAGGCACCTTCCGGCGATCCGCCGGGGGCCCAGGCCCCCCGCAGGCTCATTCGGGGCGGTCTGCCCGGCCAAGGCACCGCCAGGCACGTTCCGGCCACCCGCCCGGGTGCCCAATGGGCGCCTTCCGGGCGATCCGGGGGTCCCGGGCCCCGAGGGGGCCTTCCGGCGATCCGCCGAGCGATCCGCCGAGCGATCCGCCGAGGCCCGTGGGCCCGGGCCCCGGGCCCACGGGCCTGTTCCGGCGATCTGTCGGTCACGGCCGCCAGTGGCGGTGTTCGCGTTCGGCCCACTCGCGGCTCACCGAGCCCGTGCGCATGCCGCGCCGGGCCTCCGGGTCGCCGAGCGCCATGCCGATGTGGCCTGCCAGGACGATGCCGACGGTCAGGGCCAGCCAGTCGTGGACGAAGGTCGCGCTGGTACGCCACATGATCGGGGTGAGGTGGGTGAACCACATGAGGAGTCCGGTGCCGAGCATGACCAGGGTGGCCCCGGCGATCCAGGCCGCGTAGATCTTCTGACCGGCGTTGAACTTGGCCGCCGGACGCGACTCCCGCCGCTTGTCCCGGCGCAGGACCGCCCGCAGCCAGCGGCGGTCGTACGGGCCGAAGCGGTTGAGGTGGCGCAGGTCGGCGCGGAACGCGCGGGAGGCGAGCCCCGCGAGGACGGGGACCGGCAGGGCCAGCCCCGCCCACTCGTGGACCCGTACGACCAGTTCGCGGCGGCCCACGAGTTGGGCGAACTCGGGGATGTACAGGCAGGCGGCCGTCGCCACGCACACGCCCATCAGCAGGGCCGTGGTGCGGTGCACCCAGCGCTCGGCGCGGGTGAAGCGGCGCACTCCCGTGGCGGCCGGCGCCGCCTCAGCTCGTAGGCTCATCGTCGCGTCCGTTCGAGCGGCCGACCCAGGCGTCGACGTCGTAGCCGCGGTCCTCCCAGTAGCCGGGCTTCACCTTCTCCGTGACGGTGATCCCGGAGAGCCACTTGGCGGACTTGTAGAAGTACATCGGCGCCACGTAGAGGCGGACGGGGCCGCCGTGGTCGTGACCGAGGTCCTTGTCCTGCATGCGCAGGGCGACCAGGACGTCGGCTCGGCGGGCCTGGTCCAGGGTGAGGCTCTCGCTGTACGCGCCGTCGAAGCAGGTGAACCGGACCGCGCCGGCCGTCGCCCGCACACCGGCCGCGTCGAGGAGGGCGGACAGCCGCACGCCCTCGAACGCGGTGCCGGGGACCCGCCAGCCCGTGACGCACTGCACGTCCTTGACCATCCGGGTCTGCGGCAGGGCCTTCAGCTGGGCCAGGGTGTAGCTGACCGGGCGGTCGACCAGGCCGTCCACGGTGAGCCGGTAGTTCGAGGCGTCCTTGTGCGGGACGGACGAGGTCACCGAGTAGTAGCGGAAGCCGCCTCCGTTGGGGAGCAGCCCGGTCAGGCCCGTGGGGTCCTTGTCCGCGGCGCTGCCGAGGAAGGCCTCGAGACCGCGCTGGAGCGGGGGTGCGGCGACGACCCCCAGGGCGCCGAGGGCGAGGGTGCCGAGGAACACCCGGCGGCCGACGGGGGCGCCGCGTTCCTCGGACGGTTCGGGATTCACCCGTCCATTCGAACACCCGCGGGCGAGCCGGACCAGGTCTACCCGGCAGCCGTCAGACTTCCGTCATCACTTCTTACCTTCCGGGCCGCGCGGGAGCGGGTCCCGGAAGGCAGACGGTTCTCCTGGCGACCCCGTCGCGATCCCGGTGATCCCAGCGGTCCCGGCGGTCCCGGCGGTCCCGGCGGCCCCGGCGGTCCCGGCGGCCCCGGCGGTCCCGGTGATCCCGGCGGTCCCGGTGATCCCAGCGGTCCCGGCGTTTTGCGGCGATTTCGGCGAGTCACAGGGCGCGGTGGCGGTTTCCGGCGGCCCGCCCCTGGTGGGAGCCTTCACGACCGGCTGACCGCGGGACGAGTGTGGCGTGCGCCATGGCGCGGCCCGGCCGGAGCCCACACCATGGCCGTAGGGGCGCCCCGCGCCTCCGGCTCCGGCCGCGGGCCCCGCGGCCGAGTCAGCCGCCCGGTCCGGGGTACTCCCGGAACCATCGCCCCCTGCGGGCCCGCAGCGGACGCTTCGGGCACTCCCGGGGTGCCGAGGGCGCTGGGACGCTACAGTCGGCCACTACGCACCCCCGTCCGTGGCCCGACCGGATGATCGAGGTACGCAGCGTGTCGGTTCTGGTTCTGGTTCTCGCCGTGAGCGCCGCCTGCTGTCTGGGCTTCGGCTTCGTGCTCCAGCAGAACGCGGCCCAGCGGGCGCCGCTCGGCGACTTCCTCTCGCCGCGGCTGCTGCTCGACCTGATGAAGGTGCCGCGCTGGCTGGGCGGCCTCGGCCTCATGGTGGCGGGAATGGCCCTGGGCGCGATCGCGCTCGGCCAGGGCGAGATCTCCTTGGTGGAGCCGCTGCTCGCGACCAACCTGCTGTTCGCCCTCGCGCTCTCCCGGCATCAGACGAAACAGTCACTGGGCCGCCAGGGGTGGGCGGGGCTCGTCCTGCTCGCGGGCGGGGTGACCGTTTTCATCGTGGCGGGCGAGCCGCGCGGCGGCAGCGCGGTCACGGATCCGCTGCGGCACTGGACGATCATCGGCGCGATGATCGGACTGGCACTGCTGCTCACCGCCTACGCCAAGCGCTCCCGGCTGAGCGCGGGACCGGTGCTGCTGGCCCTGGCCGCCGGCCTGCTGTACGGCGTGCAGGACGCGCTGACCCGGGTCAGCGGACAGCGCTTCTCGGCCGGCGGTCTCGGCGAGCTGATGACCGGCTGGGAGCCGTACGCGGTGCTCGCGCTCGGTGTGACCGGCCTGGTGCTGGTGCAGAGCGCCTTCGAGACGGCGCCGCTGCGGATGTCGCTGCCCGCGCTGACGGCGGCGCAGCCTCTCGCCGGAATCCTGTGCGGCGTCGGTTTCCTGGGCGACCGGCTGCACACCGACACCGGCGCGCTGGCCTGGGAGGCGGCGGGACTGGCGGCGATCGTCGCGGGCATCGTGCTGCTCGGGCTGCACCCGGCGATGCCCCGGGGCGGGGCCCCCCGGGAACGGGTGCCGAAGCTCCAGCCCCAGTAGGCGGTCGTCCCGGCCGGCCGGAACGGCTGCCCGGGACGGAACTCCTCGGACGGGGCTCCTTGGAGGGGGCTGCCCGGACGGGGCTGCTCGGACGGGGCTGCTCGGACGGGGCTGCTCGGACGGGGCTCTCCTCGGGCGGGGCTGCTTGGATGGTGCGATGAGCGCTGCTGACGAAATCCTCGACATCGTCGACGAGAACGACCAGGTCGTCGGCCGACGTCCGCGCGGGCAGGTGTACGCCGAAGGCCTGCGTCACCGCTGTGTGTTCGTCCAGGTCAGGGATGCCGAGGGGCGGATCTTCGTCCATCGCAGGACGGCGGCCAAGCTGGTGTTCCCCTCCCTGTACGACATGTTCGTCGGCGGGGTGGTCGGCGCGGGCGAGGCCTACGACGAGGCCGCCCTGCGCGAGGCGGAGGAGGAGCTCGGGGTGAGCGGGCTGCCGCGACCGGAGTATCTGTTCACGTTCCTCTACGAGGACGGCGCGGCGGGGAGCTGGTGGTCGGCCGTGTACGAGGTCCGCTGCGAGCTGCCGGTGACCCCCCAGAAGGAGGAGGTGGCATGGCACGACTTCCTGCCCGAGGAAGAGGTCGAGCGACGTCTGTCCGTCTGGCAGTGGGTGCCGGACGGACTGGCGGCGTACGAGCGGCTCAGAGCGCACCGGGCGACTGCCCGGACCGCGCCGGCGGGGCCCCGCGGAGGCGGCGGGTAGGGTCCTGCGGGTGATCGAGTTCGTACGGAACGTCCGGTTGTGGTTCGCCCCCGAGCAGGTCAGGGAGGAGGGCAGCACACCCGACTACCGGTTCTCGCTGGCGAACGAGCGCACGTTCCTGGCCTGGCTGCGCACCGCGCTCGCGTTGATCGGCGGAGGTTTCGCGGTGGACCAGTTCCTGCCGGACCTGCGCTGGGGCTGGCGGGTGGGGCTGGCGCTCGCGCTGCTCGCGGCGGGCGTGCTGTGCTCCCTGCGCGCGGTGAACCACTGGGTGCGCTGCGAGCGGGCGATGCGCCGGGGCGAGGACCTGCCGTCCTCCCGTTTTCCGGCGCTGCTGGGCGTGCTGGTCGCGGTGGTGGCCGTGGCGATGATGCTGGTGGTGCTGGTGCGGTGGGAGGGATGAGCGCCGGGCCGCCGCCGGAGCGGGATCCCGGTCTCCAGCCCGAGCGGACCCGGCTCGCCTGGCGGCGTACGACGCTGGCGAGCACCGTCTCGGCCGTGCTGGCCGTGAAGGCCGCGCTGCACGGCGGCCCGTCGGCGTCCGGGATCGTGGCGGGCGCGTTGTGCTGCGCCCTGTGGCTGGCCTTCCTGCTGCTCGCCCATCGGCGCATCCACGCCCTCGCCGCCGCGCCGAACCCGGTGGCCCTCACCACGCGTCACGCCACGGCGGCCGTCGCGTGCGCGGTGGCGACGGCGGTGTGCGCCGTCGTCCTCGTGGTCTGACCCGCCCGCCGGGCGCGCTCCCCGCTCACGCTCAGCCCGGGCCCGACTCCCTGCGGCCCGGCCCCTACGCGCTGTCCGCAGCCTCCTCGGGCGCCGTCTCCTCCCTCTCCTCCGCCCAGTCCACGGTGACCACGATCTTGCCTCGGGTGCGGCCCTCCTCGCTCAGGCGGTGGGCCTGCGCGGCCTGTTCGAGCGGGAACGTCTTGGAGACGTGCACGGAGACGACGCCCTGTTCGGCCAGTTCCGCCAGGCGGGTGAGGTCCTCGGCGTCGGGTCGGACCCAGCAGTAGCGGCCGCCGTAGCCGACGACGTCCCCGTCGGCGACCGAGGCCAGGCGTCCGTCCGGGACCAGCAGATCGGCCGAGACCCTCAGCGTCTCGCCGCCGACCGTGTCGAAGGCCGCGTCCACGCCCTCGGGGGCCAGCCCGCGCACCCGTTCCGCCAGGCCCTCGCCGTAGGTCACCGGCTCGCCGCCCAGCGAGCGCACGAAGTCGTGGTTGGCCTCGCTCGCCGTGCCGATCACCCGGGCGCCCAGGTGACGCGCGAGCTGCACGGCGATCGAACCGACGCCGCCCGCGGCCGCGTGGACGAGGACGGTCTCGCCGCGTCTCACCTGGAGCGCCCCGGTCAGCACCTGGTAGGCGGTGAGCCCGGTGAGCGGCAGGCCGGCGGCCTGCTCCCAGGTGAGGTTGCGCGGCTTGCGGGCGAGGGTGCGCACGGGAGCGGCGACGTACTCGGCGAAGGTGCCGCGGGAGAGGAAGTCCTCGCGGACGTAGCCGATGACCTCGTCGCCGACCGCGTACTCCGGTACGGACACGCCGGGCTGGACGACGACCCCCGAGACGTCCCAGCCGGGGACCACCGGGAAGACGGCCTCCAGCATCCCGTCCAGATATCCCTGCCGGGCCTTCCAGTCGACGGGGTTCACAGCCGCCGCGCGGACCTTCACCAGCACGGCGTCGGGACCGATCCTCGGGTCGCGCACCTCCCCGTACACGAGCGTCTCGGGGCCGCCGTAGCCTGCGTAACTGATCGCCTTCATGGGTCCGACCCTCGGGGGTCCCCGGACGCCACGCAAGCCGGATCACCCGATATGCCCGGTTCGCATGACACTGTGTCCGACGTCATCGCCCGCAGCTTCGAAGGTGAGCCGCCCCCATGACCGCCCTCCATCTCGAACACTCCGCCCACTCCCACACGCACGGCCCGGACTGCGGGCACGCCGAGGTGAGCCACGGCGACCACGTGGACTACGTCCACGACGGACATCTGCACCGCGAGCACGCCGGCCACTGGGACGAGTGCGAGCCCGAAGGGCACCGGGCCCACGACGGGCACGAGCACCGGCACGGCGAGGACTGCGGCCACACGCGCGTGGAGCACGCAGGGCACTTCGACTACCTGCACGACGGGCACCGGCACGCCGAGCACGACGGCCACTGGGACGACCACTGACGCGTCCGGCACGCGGGGCGGCCGCGGACCGAGCGGCCGTGGCGCCCGCAGCCCGAGGAGCGGCCGCCATGGCCGGAACGGCCGAAACGGCCGAAACAGGTCTACCGACGGCTCCCCGGGTTCTGTCCGGGGAGCCGTCGGCCTATGGTGGCCCCGATCACGTTGGGCGTGACCCCTGGACTCCATACCGACCGGTCGGCATCATGGGGCGAGCCCCTGTTCACCCGTCCCGTCCGTAGGAGCGACGCATGAGCCCCGACCACCCGCCCGGACTCGACCTCGACCGGCTGAGCGCCCTGCTGGAGCGCGAGCGTCCCGGTCTGGTCCACGGCCCCCTCACCGGACGGCTGATCGAAGGCGGACGGTCCAACCTCACCTACGCGGTCTCGGACGGCGAGGCGAAGTGGGTCGTACGCCGGCCTCCGCTGGGGCACGTCCTGGCCACCGCGCACGACATGAAGCGCGAGCACCGGGTGATCAGCGCCCTGCACCCCGCGAGCGTGCCGGTGCCCCGCCCGGTCCTGCTGTGCGAGGACGACGACGTGCTCGGGGCCCCCTTCTACGTCATGGAGTTCGTCGAGGGCACGCCTTACCGGACGGCCGACGAGCTCGCCCCTCTCGGTGAGCGGCGCACCCGGGACGCGGTGCTGTCGCTGGTGGACACCCTGGTGGAGCTGCACGCGGTGGACCCCGGCGAGGTCGGCCTGACCGACTTCGGCCGGCCCGAGGGCTTCCTGGACCGGCAGCTGCGCCGCTGGGGCAAGCAGCTGGACGCCTCCCGCAGCCGCGAGCTGGCCGGGATCGACGAGCTGCACGCGGCGCTCGGCCGCGAGCTGCCGGCCTCCCCCGCCGCCGCCGTCGTGCACGGCGACTACCGGCTCGACAACGTCCTGATCGGGCCCGACGACACGATCCGCGCGATCCTCGACTGGGAGATGTCGACGCTCGGCGACCCGCTGACCGACCTGGGGCTGCTGGTGATGTACAGCGTGCCGCTGACGCTGCCGAACTCCCCGATCTCCACGACCGCCTCGGCGCCCGGCCATCCGTCGCCGGCCGAGCTGGTCGAGCGGTACGCCGCGGGGTCCGGGCGCGACGTCTCGGCAGTCGCCTGGTACACGGCGTTCGCCTGGTTCAAGCTCGCCGTGATCCTGGAGGGCATCCACTACCGCTACACGCTCGGCCAGACGGTCGGGCGCGGCTTCGACCGCATCGGGGAGCTCGTCCCCGTCTTCATCGAGCACGGACTGACCACTCTCCAGGAAGGCTGACCGGCATGGACTTCGCGTTCGACGCACGCACCGAGGACCTCCGCGCCAGGCTGCTCGCCTTCATGGACGAGCACGTCTACCCGGCCGAGGCGGTGGCCGAGGAGCAGCGGGCGCTGCTCGCCTCGCCCTGGGACACCCCGGCGGTGGTCGAGGAGCTGAAGGCCGAGGCGCGCAGCCAGGGCCTGTGGAACCTCTTCCTGCCCGACGCCGAGCACGGCGCCGGGCTCACCAACCTGCAGTACGCGCCTCTCGCCGAGATCACCGGCCGTTCCCCGCAGCTGGCGCCGACGGCGCTGAACTGCGCCGCGCCGGACACCGGGAACATGGAGGTGCTCGCGCAGTTCGGCGACGAGCGGCAGAAGAAGCAGTGGCTGGAGCCGCTGCTGGCGGGCGAGATCCGTTCGGCCTTCGCGATGACCGAGCCGGAGGTGGCCTCCTCGGACGCCACCAACATCACCACGCACATCGAGCGGGACGGCGACGAATACGTCGTCACCGGTCGCAAGTGGTACATCTCCGGGGCGATGAACCCGGACTGCAGGATCTTCATCGTCATGGGCAAGACGGACCCGGGCGGCGCCGACATCCGGCGCCAGCAGTCCATGGTGCTGGTGCCGCGGGACACGCCCGGCGTCACCGTCCGGCGGGCCATGCAGGTCTTCGGGTACGAGGACCACTCCCACGGCGGCCACGCCGAGGTGGTGTTCGACCATGCGCGCGTGCCGGCGACGAACCTCATCGGCGAGGAGGGAGGCGGCTTCGCCATCGCCCAGGCCCGCCTCGGCCCCGGCCGCATCCACCACTGCATGCGGCTGATCGGCATGGCGGAGCGGGCGATCGAGCTGATGTGCCGCCGGGCCGTCTCCCGTACGGCCTTCGGCAAGGCGCTGGGACAGCAGGGCGTGGTGCACAACTGGATCGCGGACGCGCGCGTGACGGTGGAGCAGCTGCGGCTGCTGGTCCTCAAGACCGCCTGGATGATGGACACCGTCGGCAACCGGGGCGCGCACGCGGAGATCCAGGCCATCAAGATCGCCACCCCGCGCGCGGTCGTCGACATCATCGACCGGGCGATCCAGCTGCACGGCGCGGGCGGCGTCAGCCAGGACTTCCCGCTGGCCGAGCTGTACGCCGGGGCGCGCACGCTGATGATCGCGGACGGGCCGGACGAGGTGCACCAGCGGTCGCTGGCCCGGCGCGAGCTGAAGAAGTACCTCTAGAGGCACGGGTGAGGGGCGGTCGTCCACGATGACCGCCCCTCACCGTGCGCTCGTTTCAGGGCCGAAGGGCCCGCAGCAGCAGGTCGGCCAGGTGGTCGGCGACCTCCTGCGCGCCCATCGGGCCGTCCGGCCGGTACCAGGTCGACAGGTGGTGCACCGACCCGAAGTGGTAGTCCACGACCAGGTCGGCCGGAGTGGCCGTGGAGAAGACTCCGCCGGCCTGGCCCTCCTCGACGAGCGCGCGGAAGCGTTCGTGGTAGCGCCGGCGCTCGGAACGCACCTGCTTGTTCTTCTCCGGGCTGAGGTGGTGCATCGAGCGGAAGAAGATCATCGCGTCGTCGAGGTTCTCGATGGTCGTGACGACGACGTCCGCCGCAGCGCCCCGCAGCCGCTTCTCGATCGGCTCGTCGGCGTTCGCGAAGGCGTCGAGCCGCTCCTGCTGGACGCGCAGCACGCGCGCGTACACCTCGTGCAGCAGATCGTCCTTGGAGCCGAAGTAGTGGTACAGGGCTCCCTTGGTGACGCCGGCCGCCTCGACGATCTCCTGCACCGAGGTCCGGTCGTAGCCCTGCTCGGCGAAGAGCCTGGTGGCGGCGGCGAGCAGCCGCTGCGGCACGGGGATACCGTCGCCGTCCGTGGTCCTGGGCACTGCCGCCACCTGCCTTCCTCGATGCCTCGTCGGCGCGTCCCGCCGGCTGTCGCTACTGACCGTCAGTCGTGCGGGAACGCAGTTCCCGACGGAGGATCTTGCCACTCGCCGTCTTCGGCAGGTCGGGCAGGATCTCCACCTGGCGCGGGTACTTGTAGGCCGCCAGTCTGTCCTTGCAGTAGGCCGCGAGCGTATCGGCATCCGCGTCCGCGCCCGGACGCAGGCTGATGTACGCCTTGACCGTCTCCCCGCGATAGCCGTCCGGCACCCCGACGACGGCGGCCTCGCGCACCGACGGGTGGGTGTACAGCACGTCCTCGACCTCGCGCGGCCACACCTTGAAACCCGACGCGTTGATCATGTCCTTCTTGCGGTCGACGACGTACAGCCAGCCCTGCTCGTCCATGAAGCCGATGTCCCCGGTGCGCAGCTCGCCGCCGGGGAAGGCCTCGGCGGTGGCCTCGGGCCGCCGCCAGTACCCGGGCACGACCTGCGGACCCCGCACCACGATCTCGCCCGGCTCGCCGAAGGGCGTCTCCGCGCCCCGGTCGTCGACGATGCGCACGACGGTGTCGGGACCCGGCACGCCGACGGCGAGGGTGCCGGATTCCGGGTCGACCGGCGCCTCGTGCTGGGGCGGTACCGAGGCGCAGGGGGCGGTGCACTCGGTGAGCCCGTAGCCGTTGCGGATGTACGGCCCGAAGCCGGCCCGGAACTTCTCCACCAGGGCCGGCGGCACCGGCGCGCCGCCGGAGGAGATCTGCGCGAACGACGCGAAGTGGTCGCGGGTGCAGGAGGGGTGGGCGGCCATCGCCATGAACGCGGTCGACGGGCCGACCGTGTAGTGCGGCCGGTGCTCGGCGAACGCCTCCAGCACCAGGCCCGCCTCGAAGCGGTACGTCAGGACGAGCGTGCCCGCGCTGTTCAGACAGGCGCCGAGCTGACAGACCATGCCGGTGATGTGGAACAGCGGCGCGAGCGCGTAGTAGACGGGCGCTTCGGGCAGCCGCAGCCCGGTGCGCTGCCGCTCGGCGTTGAACATGATGTTGCCGTGCGTGTTGGTGGCGCCCTTGGGGGCGCCGCTGGTGCCCGAGGTGTAGCTGATCAGGGCGATGTCTGCGGGGGCGGCCTCGCGGCCCTCGGGCGCCCGGTGGCCGGCGCGGGCGACGGCGGTGAGGTCGTCGGCGTCGGGGGCCTGGGGGAGCCGTTCGAAGGCGAGCACGCGCGCGTCACCGCGGGTCTGGAAGTCCAGTTCGCAGCCGGTGAGGACGATCCGCACCGGCGAGTCGGCGGCCGTCTCGCGCAGATACCCCTCCCATGCGCGGTCGGAGCAGATCAGGGCGGTGACGTCGCCGTCCCGCAGGACGTGGGCGACCTCGCCCGATTTGTACATCGGGTTGACCGGGACGACCGTCGCGCCGGCCTTCCAGGCGCCGAGCAGGGCGAGCACGAAGAGCGGGGAGTTCTGCAGCAGGACGGCCACCCGGTCGCCGGGCCGCAGGCCGCGGGCGGCGAGGTGACCGGCCACGGAGTCGCTGAGCTCGTCCACCTCGCGGTAGCTGAGCCGGCCGTCGAAGTAGGCGAGGCAGGTGCGGTCCGGGACCTCGGCGGCGGACCGTCGGAAGGCGTGCACCACGGAGTCGGCGGGCTCGATCGGGGCGCGCTGGGCGTCGTCGAGGAGGGCCAGCCAGGGCTTGGCCCCGTAGCGGGAGGTGGGCGCCGTCACTCGGCCGCCTCCCACTTCTGCTGAAGATGGTTCATGTTGGTCAGCCAGCGGTCCGGATCGCCGGCCCGCACCTGGTAGTACCCGGCGACCTCGGGGTGCGGCAGGATCAGGAAGCGGTCCTCGGCGATGCCCTTGAACAAGGCGTCCGCCACGTCCTGCGGCTCGATCGCGGTCGGCTTGAGCACCAGGTCGCCGGCGCTGCCGGTGGCGTCCAGCATGTCGGTGCGCACGCCCTGGGGACAGATCGCGTGGACCTTGACCCCGCGGTGGCGGTAGGTCAGCGACAGCCACTCGGCGAAGGCGTACGCGCCGTGCTTGGTGACGCTGTAGGGGGCGGCGCCGATCATCGTGAGCAGGCCGGCCGCGGAGACGGTGGAGACGAAGCGGCCCCGGCCGCGCTCGAGCCAGTCCGGGAGCAGCGCGTGGGCCGCGCGGACGTGAGCCATCACGTTGACGTCCCAGGCCTGCGCCCAGACGGCCTCCCCGGCGGCCTCGGAGCCGCCCGAGGCGACTCCGGCGTTCGCGCAGTACACGTCGACGACGCCGTCGAGGGCGTCGCGGGCCCGGTCCACGACCGCCGAGGCGTCACCGGGGACCGCGATCCCGCCGATCTCCTCGGCGACCGCCCGCGCCCGGTCCGCGTCCAGGTCGTTGACCACGACCCGGGCGCCCTCCGCGGCGAAGCGGCGGGCCAGTGCGGCGCCGATGCCGCCTCCCGCTCCGGTCACGACCACTCCGGCATCCTGCACGGCTTCCACGTTCGGTCTCCTTCGACGCGACGGCGGCACGGACTGCGGCCCTGGGGCGCGCACCGGCTCCGCGTCCCAGACTAACCAGTCGGTATGTTGTGGCGGAAGGGCCGTTCCGGATTCACCGCCCGTTCGCCGTGCGCCGGGCTGCGCCGGACCCGGGAGAGCTCCGTCCGACGGATGTGACGTGATGAAGCGCGATGAGGCGTGACGTATGGCCAATCGTTGCCGTTCGCAGGACGATGCGCGCATCCGGCGCACCGCTTCGGGAACGATTTCGGGAACGAGGGCCTGTCGTGGCGGAACCTGCGATGAGCGTCACGCCGTACTGGGAACTGACCTTCGACGCCGACGGCGACACCGAAGGCGGACGGCCGGACCGCCTGGCGGCCGAGGTGGCGCGGCGCGGCGTCCGTGACCTGATCGTCTTCGCGCACGGCTGGAACACCGACCGCTCGGCAGCGACCGGGCTCTACAGCCGCTTCTTCGCTCCGATGCCCGCCCTCGCGCCGGCCGCGAGGATCGGATACGTCGGCGTGGTGTGGCCGTCGATGCGGTTCCCGGACGAACCGATCCCGGACTTCCCACGGTCCGCGGCCGCGGGGGCCGTCCGACGTGGGGCGCTGGACGGGCAGACCCGGCACGCACTGCTGGAGACCTTCCCGGGCCGGGCCGCGGCGGTGGACCGGATCGGGCGGCTGCTGGAGCAGCGGCCGCCCGGGGAGGCCGCGCTGGAGGAGTTCGGACGGCTGGTGCGGCTGCTGGTGGACGTGGCGCCGCACGGGCCGCAGGCGCTGTTCGCGGCGGACACCCTGACGGACGGCGTCCCGCAGGACGGGCCGCAGATGTTCGCGGGGCCCACGGCGGAGGTCTGCGAGGAGTTCGCCGGGGCCCTGGCCGGCCTCGATGCCGGGAGCCCGGCGTCCGGCGACCCGGCGTCCGACGGCCTTCCGCCCGACGGCCCTGCGTCCGACGGCCTTCTGCCCGGCGGCCCGGTCGCCGGCCCGGAACGCGGCCGCGGTGTCGAGGGGTTCTCCCTGCCCAACCCCTGGGACGGGGCGCACGAGCTGCTGCGGCAGGCGACGTACTACGCGATGAAGCGGCGGGCGGGGACGGTCGGCGAGCGCGGGCTCGGTCCGTTCGTGGGCCGGCTGGCGGCGGTCGCGCCCACGGTGCGGGTGCATCTCGTGGGGCACAGCTTCGGCGGGCGGCTGGTGTCCTTCGCGCTGCGCGGACTGCCGGAGGGGGTGCGCACGGTGAAGTCCGTGACGCTGCTCCAAGGGGCTTTCTCGCACTACGCGTTCGCGGCCCGGCTGCCGCACGACGCGCGTGCGGGCGGAGTGCTGCAGGGACTGCAGAACCGTGTCGACGGACCTCTGGTGTGCTGTCACTCCTCCTTCGACGCGGCGCTCGGCACGATGTATCCGCTGGCCTCCCGGATGGCGGGCGACGCACGCGGGGTGTTCGAGGAGTTCGGCGTCGGCAGTGTGCTGGGCGCCAAGTGGGGCGCCATGGGGCACGACGGGGTGCAGGCGGTCCCGGGCACGCGCGCGTACACCCTCGCCGAGGCGCTGGCCGGCCCGCTTCCGGCGTCGGGGTGCGTGAACGTCGACGCGGCCGCGGTCGTCCGGCGCGGCGGGGCGCCGGCCGGGGCGCACAGCGACATCGTGCACCCCGAGCTGGCGCGGTTGGTGCTGGCGGCGGGCCGCGTACGCTGACCCGCCGCCGTTCCTCAGTGCCTCACCGGTGCGAGGTGAACTCCACCACCTGCTGGAAGGTGGGCCGGTTCTGCCAACTGATGTTGCCGTGCTTGATCCCGCCCAGGGTGCGCTGCACGATCGAGTCGGCGCACCACTGGTTGCCGGCCGCGCACAGGGTGTCGCCCGGGTAGACCTGGGCCGCGGTCTTGCCGGCCGCCGTCTTCAGGGTGCTGATCAGGACGTCCCGGCAGCCGCCCAGGGTGCCGCCGCCGCAGTACTTCTGCGGCAGCCCGCCCCGCACGGTCTCGCCGAGCACGGCGCGGACGTCCTTGTCGACGTAGCTCCACCAGCCGTACTGGAAGGAACTGCCGGCGTGCGATCCGGTCGGCCCGTGGGCCGCCGACGGGGACTCGTCGATGGGCAGGTTCGCGCCGAAGGCGTTGTAGAGGCCGGTGCCCAGACCGGGTTCGAACTCGGCCTTGACCAGCAGCGGCCACCACGCGTCCAGGATGCGGATCGCGTCGGCGTCGGCGTACGTCTTCGAGCCCGCCGAGGTCTCCGTGCGCCTGCCGCCGGCCGTCAGCCAGGTCTGCAGCTTGGTCACGGCGGCCGCCGCGGTGGAGTCGGTGACCGTCGAGCTGTTGATCACCTTCAGCAGGTTCGGCAGGACGTCCTCGGCGCGCAGGTCCGTGAGCGCCGCCTCCGCCATCGCCTTCGCCAGGGACGCGCGCGTGACGCCGCCGGCCGCGACCAGCTTCTTCACCCGGTCCTCGAGCAGGTTCCCGCGGTGCACGGACCCGTCGCCCCAGGAGGCCGTCGTGTAGTCCTTGGCCTGCTTGTTGTTCCAGGAGACGTAGTAGTCCTGGTCGATGGAGTTGGGGTGCGCCGAAGCCGGGGTGTACTCGGCCGTGTTGGTGGCCGGGACCCAGTTCTTCCACTCGTAGGCCGCCTGCGCCCACACCGGGAACTCGGCGTCGACGCCGCTCGGGCGGACCGGGTTGTCGCCGCTGTTGTAGTACGCCGTGTGCGTGGAGTCGGCGTAGAACCAGTTGAAGGTGTAGTTGATGTGCTGCACCGCGCTCTGGAAGGTCTGCGGGCTCTTGACGTAGTCCGGGTCGTTCAGCATCTGGAAGCCGATGATCGAGTCGGCCTCGTGCATGTAGGACGACCTGAGGGTGGTGTAGGCGACCTTCTTGCCGCCCACGGTCGCCCGGTACTCCACGGGCCCGTATTTCGTCCGGTAGACGCGCATGGTGTACGAGCCGGCCGCCGTCCCGTCGGCGGTCGTCGGCTTCCAGGCGTTCTTCTGCTCGACGACGTCCATGGCGGTGCACACGCCGTGGTACAGGTAGTGGTAGTCGTCCTGGCACAGTTCGACCGCGTAGGAGTCGATGATGTCCTGGCCGGACGTCGTGGCGCTCCACGCGTAGTCCTGGCCGCGGCCGAGTTCGACGTACATGCTCAGGCCCGCGAAGGAGGCGCCGCGGGCGCTGATGCCCGGACCCTGGATCTCCTGGAGCATGAGCAACTGCGGGGCGAAGTAGCCGGTCTGCGGGCCGAAGACGGCGATCGGGTGGCCGCTCGCGGTGGACTTGCCGCTCACCACGAGGGCGTTGGACATGCCGCGCCTGGCCGAGCTGAGGGCGCTCGCGGTCGCCGTGGCGGTGGCGGCGGTCGCGCCGGCGTCGGCGCCGGTGCCCGTGGCGTCGTAGACCAGCGGCTGCGAGGCCACCGAACCGGCGTCGGGCAGCGCCTCCCCCTGCGGGGTCGCGGGCTTGCCGCCGTAGGGGAAGCTCTCGCCGTTGTGGACGGTGAGGACGGCCTCGGGATCGTTGCGTTCGCGGAACGCCTCCCAGACCTGGGTGCCCTGCTCCACGCCGTACTTCTCCTGTGCGGCGAGCAGCGAGACGGCGTTGTTGACCTCGCCGCCGCCGCCTGAACCGAACAGCGCGCCGATGACCGAGGCCAGCGCCACCAGGTCGGTGATCTTGAAGTGGTCGATGGTGCCGGCGTTGGTGATTGAGTCCTTGTGTCCCGTCAGGACGTATTCACCGGGGAAGTAGCGGCCGCTGTCGGAGGCGTCGATGTAGGCGTTGACACCTGCCAGGTAGGCGTTCGCGTCGGCGAGAGCCTGCTGGCCGCGGGTGCCGTTGGTGGCGACGGCGTTGTCGATCTGGGCCTGGAGGTCTGCCTCGGTGTACGGAGCATTGCGCCAGAACTGCTGCTCGAGACCCTGGTTGGAGGGGTCGCCGCCCGCGAACGCGGTCAGCTGGCCGCGCCCGACGTGACGGAAGACGTCCATGAGCCACAGCCGGTCCTGGGCCGCGGCGTACCCGGCGCCGAACTCGGTTCCGTACCGGGTGGTGCCCGAGATGTGCGGTACGCCCGTCTTCTTGTCGCGGACGATCGTCACGTCCGTGCGGCCTGCGGGCTTGACGGTCGAGGCGACCTGGTCGGCGGCGACGCCGAACGACGCGTCGTTGAAGAAGGTGTTGATCGTGGCGTTGGTGAGGGTGGGGTACCCCTTGGCGAGGTTGGCGTAGGGGCCGAGCTGGTCCTCCGCGTGTTCGGGCTGGGTGCCGAACGCCTGGTTGAGGAGGACCTGCGCCAGCGTGGCGTTGCCGTTCTCGCCGGGCGGCAGGATGTCGGAACACTGTCCGCCGCAGTAGTCGTTCGCGGCCGTGACCTCGGCCGCTGCCGCCACTTGGGAAAGAGGCGACAAAAGTCCGGCGATCAGAGCGCATATGGAAGCGGTCTTCAGGAACCCGGGGAATCTGCCGGGAGTTCTCAGTCTGTCGAGAGAGTTGCGGGGGGTTCGCCGAGGCATCGGCTGCTCCTAGCGACGGGGGTGGCCGAAAGGTTACCGCCGGTATCCCCGGGATTGAAGATGAACATGCGTCAAGTTTTCGGCTTGTGGAGGTCGTCGGAGATCGGATGGAGCCGAATCGCTTGTCGATACGTCTATTCGACGACGTCCGTACGACGAACGCCGAAGTGACCGAAGTTCAGGTGCAGATGTGACGGAGGTGCAAGGCGATGGCCGGTTTCCGGAGTCTGGCGAGACAGGTGCGAGACCCGCGGTGCGATCTGGCACTGCGGCGGTATTCGCTGCGCAAATGCCTTGAGCGGTTCGCCCCCTACGGGCACAGAGCGACCTGGGACCATCTGTGCTCCCGGGCCGGATTCGGTCCGGAGGACCGCTCCCCCGACCCGGCGCGGCTCGTGGCCGCGTTGGACGAACTGGAGGCGGCGCGGGCGGTGTGGCTGACCTACGAGGGGGAGTTCGCCGAACGCCGCAAGAAGGAGAAGCACGACGGGCTGCGCCGGCCCGGGAGCGTGGACGACTGGCACCGCCTCACCTGGGGCGGGTTCGGCGTCGCCTGGTGCGACGACCCGCGGCTCCACCCCGGTGAGCCGCTGGCCGACGTGCTGCGCAAACTGATCGCCGCGCTGGAGCGCGCGCCGGGCTCCGGGTGCCCGGTGTGCGGCGGCGAACGGCTGCCCTGGAAGTACGAACTGGACCACGAACCGTCGGCGGGACCGGTCTGCGCGGACTGCGGGATCCTCGTCCCGCGCCCCGTGCTCACGCCGGAGGCGCTGGCGCACGCCCGGCGAGGACGGCTGCTGGTGTCGGCCTGACGCAGGCCCGACCCAGGCCCGACCCAGGCCGGAGCTCCGCCCGAGGCCGTCGGCCGGTCACTGGCCGGGCCGCGAGGACGGCGGGGGTGCGCCGGGGATGCCGCACCCCTTTTTCACACCGGGCGAGGGGCCGTACGACAGCGCACGGGGGCTGGAGATCGCCTCCGGCCGCGAGACGGTCTCCGGATGCGAACTGCATCTGCGCGAGGGAGTGGCGATCCGCCCGGCCGCCGAGCGGTACAGCCCGGTGACCGGAGGCCGGGCCCATCGCCGAGGCGGTGAGCGGTGCCTACCTGACCCTGAAGGGCGGCACCGGGCACGGGCAGCCGGGGACGGACGGGGCGGCCTGCGGACGGCGGGGCGTCCGGGCCGGCGGCAGCGCGCGGGCCGGGGTCGACGGCAGCATGCGGGCCGGGGCCAGCGGTAGCGTGCGGGCCGGGGTCGGCAGCATGCGGGCCGAGGTCGACGGCAGCATGCAGGCCGGGGCCGGCAGCAGCGCGCAGGCCGGGGCCAACAGCATGCGGGCCGAGGTCGACGGCAGCGCGCGGGCCGGGGTCGGCAGCATGCGGGCCGAGGTCGGCGGCAGCGCGCGGGCCGGGGTCGGCAGCAGCGTGCGGGGCGGCGGCGCTGCGGCCCACGTCGGCCCCGGGCGCCGATTCCGGTCCCCCGGGCGCCTCGCGGGAGCGGGTCGCCGGCGGCTCAGCCCTGTCCCCCGGCCCTGCCGTCGCCTTCTCGACGTTCGGCCAGCAGGCGTGAGCCGGACAGCCGCCCGCCGAGGACGTCGTCCGGGTTGGACAGGACGCAGGTGTCGAGTGACAGACAGCCGCAGCCGATGCAGTCGGTGAGGTGGTCGCGGAGCCGGTCGAGCTGCCTGATCCGCTCGTCCAGCTCCGCGCGCCACGCCTGCGACAGGGCGGCCCAGTCCTCGCGGGTCGGGGTGCGCTCCTCCGGGAGTCCGGCAAGGGCCTCACGGATCGTGGCCAGCGGGATGCCGACCCGCTGCGCGGCGCGGACGAAGGCGACGCGGCGGAGCGTGTCGCGATGGTAGCGGCGCTGGTTGCCCGAGGTGCGGCGGCTGCTGATCAGGCCCTTGGACTCGTAGAAGTGCAGGGCGGAGACGGCGGCGCCGCTCCGGGCGGCGAGCTGGCCCACCGTGAGCTCGTGGATCTTCTCGGGAATCTGGGGCACCCCTCGAACCCTACCCACCCCCGTCGGCCCGAGGTCCGTTGACATCGACCCTCCGCCCGACCATGCTAAGCAGTTGCTTAGACCCATGGCACGGTGGCATGGGCATCCAGTGACGCGAGAGGGCCGCAGACATGGCAGAGCCGAGGATCTTCACGTCCGCCGACGAGCTGAGGGCGGCGGTGGGCGAGCAGCTGGGGTACACCGACTGGCTGGAGGTGGACCAGAAGCGGATCGACCTCTTCGCGGAGGCCACCGGCGACCACCAGTGGATCCACGTGGACCCGGAGAAGGCCGCCGCAGGACCGTTCGGCACGACCATCGCGCACGGCTACCTCACCCTCTCCCTGCTGCCGCTCTTCGGCCCGCAGCTGATCACGGTCGAGAACGTGAAGATGGGCGTCAACTACGGGACGAACAAGGTGCGTTTCCCCGCCCCGGTGCCCGTCGGCTCCCGGGTGCGCGCCACCGCGACGATCACCGGCGTCGAGGACGTCACCGGCGGCGTGCAGGTCAGCGTGGCGTTCACCGTGGAGCGCGACGGCGGCGACAAGCCGGTGTGCGTGGCGGAGTCGGTGTCCCGCTACTACCTCTGAGGCCGGTCGTCGCAAGGCCGGCGCGGCTACTTCGCCGCGCCCACCATCCGCAGCACGAGGTCGGCGTACAGCTCGCCGACCTCGTCGGGCGTGCGCGGCCCGCCGACGTTGAACCAGCGGGCCACGTCGATGCAGAGGGACAGCACGGCGAGGGTGGTGCCGTGCACGTCCGGCACGGCGAACTCGCCGCTCGCCACGCCGTCCTCGATGATCCCGCGGACCTCGGCGTCGACCTTGCGGCGCAGGCCCAGGATCTCCGCGCGGGCGTCCGGGCCGAGGGCGTCCAGCTCGTACTGCACGATCCGGGCCGTGGTGCGCCGTCCGGCGTGCCAGCGGACGAAGGAGCTCACGGCCTCGGCGAGACGCTCGGTGGCGCTGCCCTCGCCGGCGGCCGCCGTGCGCAGGATGTCCAGCGCACGGTCGTGACCGATCCGGCTGATGCGGTGCAGCAGCTCTTCCTTGGTCTTGTAGTGGATGTAGAGGGCGGCCGGGCTCATGCCCGCGCGGCCCGCGATGTCCCGGGTCGTCGTCGCGTGGTAGCCCCGCTCGGCGAAGGCCTCCACCGCGGCGACGAGGAGTCGCCGAGCCGCGTCAGGGGTGACCTCGTCCCACGGTTCGATCTCCCCGCCGGACGTCTCCTCCGCCGTAGTCATCGCTCGTCGCCTCTCTCGGTACAGGGGCTACACCATACCGCCGAAGGTGAGCGCTCGCTTAGAGTGCCCGCTCAGAGCTTCTCGAAGGGGCTGTACACCCGGGCCGCGGCGTCCTGCTTGTCCCGGATCACCTTGGCCAGGGTGAAGGCCGACGTGACGAGGTACAGAACGGCGATCGCGAGGAAGGCTCGCACCCAGGCGTCGGCGTTCAGCTTGAAGATGCCGATGGCGGTCGCCGCCATGGCCACGGCGAAGGACGCGACCGCCTGGCCGTAGAAGGCGGCGGTGTTCTGCTTGACCGGTGTCTCACTCATGGCGACAGCCTGGCCGCGGGAGGGCCCGCGCCGCATCCGTCCGCGTACTCAGTTCGTACTCAGAACGCCGACACCCCCGTCAGGGCCCGTCCGATGAGCAGTTTCTGTATCTGGCTCGTGCCCTCGTAGAGCGTCATCACGCGGGCGTCGCGCAGCAGCTTGCCGGCCGGGTACTCGTCGATGTAGCCGTAGCCGCCGAAGACCTGCAGGGCGTTGTTGGCGGCGCGTACGGCGGCCTCCGAGGCGAAGAGCTTGGCCTTGGAGGACTCGGTCGCGAAGGGCAGGCCCCGGTCGATCAGGTCGGCGACCCGCCAGGTCAGCAGCCGGGCCGCGTCCACGTCGACCGCGATGTCGCTGATCAGCTCCTGGACGAGCTGGTGGTGGGCGATGCTCCTGCCGAACTGCTCGCGCTCGCCGGCGTAGCGCACCGCCGCGTCCAGGGCGGCCTGCGCGATGCCGACACACCCGGCCGCCACCGACATCCGGCCCTTGGCCAGCGCCGACATCGCGACGGAGAAGCCCTTGCCCTCGGGCGCCAGCATGGCGGAGGCGGGCACCCGGACGTCCTCGAGGACCAGCTCGGCGGTCGCCTGGCCGCGCAGGCCGAGCTTGCCGTGAATGGTGCGGCGGCCGAGACCGGGAGTGTCCGTGGGGACGAGGAACGCGGAGACGCCCTTGTGTCCCGGCGCGTCGGTCGAGCGGGCGAAGAGCAGGACGACGTCGGCCCAGGTCCCGTTGGTGATGAACGTCTTGGCGCCGTTGATCACGTACGAGTCGCCGTCACGGACCGCGCGGGTGGTGAGGTTGCCCGCGTCCGAGCCGGTGCCCGGTTCGGTGAGGCCGAAGCAGCCGACGTACGCGCCCGACGTCAGCCCGGGCAGCCAGCGGCGCTTCTGCTCCTCGCTCCCCCAGGCAGCGATCGACTTGGCGACCAGGCCGAGGGAGACGGACACGATGCCGCGCACCGACGAGTCCCCGCGGCCCAGTTCCTCGGTGACCAGGCAGTAGGCGAGGTGGTCGCCGCCGGAGCCGCCGTACTCCTCGTCGACGGTCAGCCCGAGGAAGCCGACCTCGCCGAGCTTCTTCACGACGGACCGGTCGACCTCCTCGGCGCGGTCCCAGGCGACGACGTGCGGGGCGATCTCGCGGTCCACGAACTCCTTGGCGAGCCGCCGGACGGCCGTCTGCTCCTCGCTGAGCCCCAGATTCACCACGAGATCACCTCACTGAAGGGAAGTCGGATTTTAAATTAGCACTGCTAGTTTACAGCGTGCAGCCCTACTATGTGCGCCATGGCCCGACCGCGCAAGCCCCTCCTCAGCACCGACCGGATCGTCGAGACCGCACGGGCGCTCGTGGACGCGGAGGGCCTCGCGGCCGTCTCCACGCGTCGGCTCGCCGCCGAACTGGGGGTGAGCGGGCCCTCCCTGTACAACCACTTCCGCACCAAGGACGAGATCCTCGAGGCCGTCGCCGACTCGGTGAGCGCCCAGGTCGACCTGTCGATGTTCGAGGACGCCGGCCGGGAGTGGCGGACCGCGCTGCACGACTGGGCCGTCTCCTACCGGGCGGCCCTGCGCGACCACCCGAACATCGTCCCCGTGCTCGCCCAGGGACCCGGCCGCCGCCCGGCCGGACTGCGGCTCGCCGACGCGGTGTACGGGGCGATGGTCCGCGCCGGCTGGCCCGCCGCCCAGGCCACCAGCATCGGCGCGCTGATGCGGTACTTCATCATGGGCTCCGCGCTCGGCTCGTTCGCCGGCGGTTTCGTCGACGACGTGAGCGCCTACGACCCCGCCGACTACCCGCACCTGGGGCAGGCCCATCTGCTCGCCGAGCAGCAGGAGAAGATCGACGAGCGGGCCTTCGAGACCGGGCTCACGGCCCTCCTGGACGGCCTCGCGCGGCAGTTCGAACAGCTGCCCTGACACGGTTCGGCGTCGGCCGAAGTGTGCGTCGCGCATGCTGGACGGCATGAGCGTCACGGACACCGGCAGCCGCAAGGACCCCCGGGCGGCGGGGCTGGCCGCACTCGCGGGTCTCGTCGCCGACGAGACCCGGGCCGCCTGCCTGCTGGCCCTGCTCGACGGGCGGGCGTGGACCGCCGGCGAACTCGCCCGGCACGCGGGCGTCGCCGCGTCCACACTGAGCGAGCACCTGGGCAAGCTGGTCGCGGGGGGCCTGCTGGCGGAGGAAAGACAGGGGCGGCACCGGTACGTGCGGCTCGCCGGCACCCGGGCCGCCCAGCTCCTGGAGGACCTGGCCGCCCAGGTGACCCCGGACCCGGCCCACCGGCCGCGCGGCCTGCGCGCCACGAGTGCCGGTTCGGCGATGGCCCGGGGCCGCACCTGTTACGACCATCTCGCCGGCCGCCTCGGCATCGTCGTGACGGACGCCCTCACCGCCCGCCGCCTGCTCGCCCCGGCGCACGCGCCTGCCTCGGCGGCCGGACGCCCCCGGGCGTCCGCCGAGGCAGGCCCGGACCCCGCCGCCGGCGAGCGGGGCACCGGTTTCGCGCTGACGGCGGCAGGGGTGCGGTGGTTCGAGGACTGCGGCATCGTCCTCGACCTCGCCACCCGAAGGCCGCTCGCCCGAGCCTGCCTCGACTGGACCGAGCGGCGGCCGCATCTGGCGGGCGCGGCCGGCGCCGCGCTGTGCCGGCACGCCCTCGACGCGGGGTGGTGTGTGCGCGTCGGCTCCGAGCGGGCCGTGAAGGTGACCACGCGGGGCGAGCGGGCTTTGGCCGACCTGCTGGGCGTCGAGCCCGGGGCCCTGCGCTGAGCCGAGGCCGACGCCCCGTCGGCGTCCGCGCCCGCCCCGTGTCCGCGGCTGCGCCGCGCCCGTCTCGACCTGCTGCACGTCCCGGCGGGACGCCCGGTCCGAAATCCGCGAGCCCCGCTCCGTCCCCCCTCCTAGCCTTGAGGACCATGATGACCAGCCCCCGGCCTGCCGAACGCCGTACCGAGATGCTCGCCGCCGGTGCGGCCGCCGTGACCGTCGTGCTGTGGGCCTCCGCCTTCGTGTCGATCCGCAGCGCGGGCGACGCCTACTCGCCGGGGGCGCTCGCGCTCGGCCGGCTGCTCTCCGGGACGGTGGTGCTGGGGAGCATCTGCGCCGTACGGCGTGCGGGGTGGCCGCCGAGGTCCGCCTGGCGCGGGATCGCCGTGTCGGGGGTGCTGTGGTTCGGCTTCTACATGGTCGTCCTCAACTGGGGCGAGCAGCAGGTGGACGCGGGAACGGCGGCGCTGGTGGTGAACATCGGGCCGATCCTCATCGCGCTGCTCGGCGCGCGGCTGCTCGGGGACGCGATGCCGCCGCGGCTGCTGGCCGGGATGGCGGTGTCGTTCACGGGCGCGGTCGCGGTGGGCCTTTCGATGTCGGGCGAGGGCGGGTCGTCGGTGCTGGGCGTGGTGCTGTGCCTGCTCGCCGCCTTCGGTTACGCGGGCGGCGTCGTGGCACAGAAGCCGGCCCTGGGCCGCGCGAGCGCGCTGCAGGTGACGACGTTCGGGTGCGTCGTCGGCGCGGTGGTGTGTCTGCCGTTCGCGGGACAGCTGGTCCACGAGGCGGCCGACGCGCCGGTCTCCGCCACGCTCAACATGGTCTACCTGGGCGTCTTCCCGACCGCGCTGGCCTTCACCACGTGGGCGTACGCCCTGGCCCGGACGACAGCGAGCCGTATGGGGGCGACCACGTACGCGGTGCCCGCGCTGGTCGTCCTGATGTCCTGGCTGGCGCTCGGCGAGGTGCCGGGGGCGCTCACGCTGGCCGGCGGCGTGCTGTGCCTGGCGGGCGTGGCCGTGTCACGGTCGAAGCCCCGCACCCCGCGGGTGCCGCCGGCGCGGGCGGCGGAGTCCGCGCAGGCGACGGGGGCGGGAGAAGCGGGGGTTCCCGACCCGGGGCCCGACCGGGAGGTCGGCCCCCGGTCGGGCTGACGCCGACCGGGGGCCCGCCCCGCCGTCCCGACCGTGGGGGGCGAGGTCAGAACACGACGAGCGCCCGGCCGCCCTTGCCGGCCATCATGTTGTCGAAGGCGCCCGGGATGTCCTCCAGCGCGATGCGCTCCGTCACCAGGGCGCCGAGGTCCAGACGGCCCGCCCGGACGTGGCCGGCGAGGACCGGGAGGTCCCTCGCCGGGTCGGAGTTCCCGTAGACGCAGCCCGAGAGGGTTCTGCCCCAGTGGAAGAGCTCCAGGGCGTTGAAGGTGACCTGCTGGTCCTTGCCGCCGATGCCGACGACCGTGGTGCGGCCGCCGCGCCGGGTGGATTCCCAGGCCGTGCGGATGGCGACGGCCCGGCCCACGCACTCCACGGCCACGTCGACGCCCTGCCGGCCGGTGAGGGCGCGGATCTCTCGGGCGGTGTCCGGCGAGGCGATCACGTACTCCGTGGCGCCCGCCGACCGGGCCAGCTCCTCCTTCTCGGGGGAGACGTCCACGGCGACGATCGTCGAGGCGCCCGCGATCCGGGCCGCCTGGAGGGCGGCGAGGCCGACGCCGCCGACGCCGAAGACGGCGACCGTCTCGCCGGCCCGGACGCGCGCGTTGTGGTGGACGGCGCCGTAGCCGGTGAGGACGGCGCAGCCCAGCAGGGCGGCGTCGGCGAGGGGGATGCCGTCCGGCAGGGGCAGCAGGCAGGACTCCTGGACGACCGTCTCCTCGGCGAACGCGGCGACGTTCAGGCCCGGGTGCAGGTCCCTGCCGTCGGCGGTGCGGGCGTAGACGTCCGCGGAGCCGTTCAGGGCGTTGGCGCACAGCCAGACCTCGCCCAGCCCACAGGCGTGACAACTCCCGCAGGAGGGAGCCCAGTTGAGGACGACCCGGTCGCCCGGTGCGACCCGGGCGACCCCTTCGCCGACGGACACGACCGTGCCCGCGCCCTCGTGGCCGAGGACGGCGGGGACGGGCACCCGCATGGTCCCGTCGGACAGGGAGAGGTCGGAGTGGCAGACCCCGGCGGCGGCGAGGCGGACGCGGACCTGGCCCGGGCCGGGTTCCGGGAGGTCGATGCCGATGACCTCCAGGGGAGCTCCGACGGCGGGAAGTACGGCGGCACGGACCACTTCTGGCTCCTCAGAACTGCAGGGACTTGGTCTGGAGGTACTCGGTCAGGCCGTGCGCGCCGAGCTCGCGTCCGACGCCCGACTGTTTGTAGCCGCCGAAGGGGGCGAGGGGGTTGAACCGGCCGCCGTTGACGTCGACCTGGCCGGTGTCCATGCGGCGGGCGAAGGCCACCGCCTCCGCCTCGTCGCCGGCCCAGACCGCGCCGGCGAGCCCGTAGACCGTGCCGTTGGCGATCCGCAGGGCGTCGTCCTCGTCCTCGTAGCGCAGGACGGACAGCACCGGGCCGAAGATCTCCTCCTGGGCGATCGTCATGTCGGGGGTGACGTCGGAGAAGACCGTGGGGCTGACGAAGTAGCCCTGTTCGCGGGGGGCTTCGGGGCCGCCCGCGACCAGCGTCGCCCCCTCGGCCACGCCCTGCTCGATGTATCCGCGCACGCGGTCGCGCTGCCTTGCGCTGACGACGGGACCGATGCGGTCGCCGTACTTGGCCGCGGCGGCTGCGGCGAGTCCGACCGCCTCCTCGTACTGGTCGCGGTGGACGAGCATCCGGGTCCAGGCGCTGCACGTCTGGCCGGAGTTGGACATCACGTTGGCGACGCCGACGTTGACCGCCCGGGCGAGGTCGGCGCTCGGCAGGATGACGTTGGCGGACTTCCCGCCGAGTTCGAGGGCGACCTTCTTCACGGCGGCGCCCGCCGTCGCCGCGATCCGCTTCCCGACGGCCGTCGAGCCGGTGAAGGACACCAGGTCGACGCCGGGGTGTTCGGCGAGGGCCTGGCCGGCCACCGGGCCGAGGCCGGTGACGAGGTTGAAGACCCCGGCCGGGACGCCCGCCTCGTGGACCGCCTCGGCGAACAGCTGGGCGGTGAGCGGGGTGTCCTCGGCTGGTTTGAGGACCACGGTGCAGCCCGCGGCGAGGGCCGGGGCGACCTTGGCGACGATCTGGTGCAGCGGGTAGTTCCAGGGGGTGATCGCGCCGACCACGCCGACCGGCTCGTGCAGGACCGTGGAGTTGCCGACCCGTTCCTCGAAGGAGTGCGTCGCGGCCAGCTCCGCGTAGGAGCCCGCCACCGCGATCGGCACCGCCGCGTGGACCGCCTGGGAGAAGGCGAGGGGTGAGCCGAGTTCGGCGGTGACCGTCTCGGCGATCTCGTCCTTGCGGGCCGCCAGGACGTCCCGGAGGGCGCTCAGCCGTGCGGCGCGCTCGGCGGGCGGGGTCGAGGCCCAGCCCGGGAGGGCGGCGCGGGCGGCGCGCACCGCGGCGTCGACGTCTGCGGCCCCGCCCGCCGGGACGCGGCCGATCACCCGCTCGTCCACCGGGTCGACGACCTCGATCACGTCCTGACCCGCGGCCGGGCGCCACGCGCCGTCGAGGTAGATGCCGTCGTGTGCCTTCATCGCGTTCCCTCCGGGCGGTCATCGTCGTCCGCGCCCTAAACTAGCGTCGTTAGTTTTCCGGCACCAGGGGACACGGGACGACGTCTGCTCACTCGTCCAGGTCCGGCAGCCGGTCCGGGGCAGGGCTGATCCGGTCGCCGTGCTGGTCGAAGACGAAGAGATGCGCGATGTCGACGAGGAGCGGCACCTGCATGCCGTGCCGGAGGTCGAAGTCGGGGGTGGTGCGCACCACCAGGTCGCCCGGCGCCCGGGCCTCGGCGGACGGGGGGCGCCCGCCGTGCTCCCCTCCCCCGGCGTTTTCCGGACGTTCGTCCAGGACCCCGACCCGGCCGCCCCGCAGGCCGCCCGCCCGCTCCCGCAGCCGGCCCAGCACCCCGCTCTCCCGGCGGCGGCGCCGGGTCGGCCGCGGGACCGGCCGCGGCGCTTCCAGCTCGGGCACGACGGCGAGCCGGGAGCCGGTGTTGAAGTGCGCCAGCACCTCGTGACCCTGGAACTCGACGTGCTCCACCAGGCCCGTGATGTGCGTCTCGCCCGGCCGGGCCTCGGCGGGCGTGGCGATGCGCACCGCCTCCGAGCGCAGCCCGACGATCACCTCCCGGCCCTGCTGCACACGCAGCAGCTTGTGGTCGAGGGACAGCGGCTCGGGCAGCCGCAGGGCCTGCTTGCCGAGGACGACCGTCATGGCGCCGTCGAGAGGGGCGCGGACCACCCCGCGCAGCAGGTTGATCCGCGGGGTGCCGATGAAGGCGGCGACGAAGACGTTGCGCGGCAGCGCGTACACCGAGCGCGGGGCGCCGACCTGCTGGAGTACTCCACCGCGCAGGACGGCGACCCGGTCGCCGAGCGACATGGCCTCGGCCTGGTCGTGGGTGACGTACACGGTGGTGACGCCCAGCTCCCGGGTGAGCCTGGAGATCTCGGCCCGCAGGTGGTTGCGGAGCTTGGCGTCCAGGTTGGACAGCGGCTCGTCCATCAGGAAGGCCGAGGGGTGGCGGGCGATGGCCCGGCCCATGGCGACGCGCTGGCGCTCGCCGCCGGAGAGCTGGCCGGGGAAGCGGTCGAGCAGGTCCTCGATGCCGAGCATCCGGGCGGTGGCGTCCACCCGGGGACCGGGATCGGCGCCGGGCGACTCGATGCGCAGCGGGAAGCCGATGTTGTCGCGGCCGGTCATGTTCGGGTAGAGCGCGAAGTTCTGGAAGACCATCGCGATGTCCCGTTCGGACGGCGCCAGGCCGTTGGCGTACGCCCCGTCGAGCGTCAGCCGGCCCTCCGTGATGTTCTCGAGGCCCGCGATCATCCGGAGCACGGTGGACTTGCCGCAGCCGGAGGGGCCGAGCAGGACCAGGAACTCGCCGGGCGCGATGTCCAGCGACAGCCGGTCCACGACCCGGCCGCTTCGGGCGTGGACCTTGCTGACGTCGTGCAGGGAGATGGCGCGTGTCATGAGAAGCGTCCCCGGGACTCGTGGGCCTGCCCAGCCGGTGCTCCGCGATCCGGCCTGTCGCGCGCGGACCGAACGAGGCTGCTGAGTCACGGAAGCTAACGGACCGTGCACGGCGGGGGGAAGAGAGGGGGCCGGATCGGACGCGGGCGTCCGGCAGGCGACGAACCGGACCGTCTGGTTCTGCCCGGGCCCCGAGGCCCGGCGGGGCCGGTGGAGACGGGACGGGGCCGGTCGGGGAGGGCGAGGCCGGTCGGGGACGGGCAGGGCGTCTCGGCGCCGGGTCAGCGGGTCGCCGTCAGATGGGCGAAGACGACGACGTTGCTCGTGTACCCGGTCGTCCGCCGGAACAGGCCGCCACAGGTGAGCACGCGCAGCTCGGGGCGGCGGGTCGGACCGTACACCTCCTTGTCGGGGAAGGTGTCCTTGTCGAAGACCCGGACGCGGTCCACGGTGTAGACGGCGGTGCGGCCGTCGGCGCGCCGGGCCTCGATCCGGGCGCCCCGGGCCACCCGCGCGAGGCCGGCGAAAACCGCGGGGCCGGTCTTGGTGTCGCGGTGCCCGACCGCGACGGCGGCGCCCCGCTCGCCCGGGGTGGGGCCGCCCGCGTACCAGCCGACGAGCTTGGGCTCGTCGAGGGGCGGCGTCCCCAGATGCCGGTCGGGGCCGAGCCGCAGCGGGACGATCGGCGCGTCGATGCCCAGGGACGGCACCCGCAGCACGGTCGCCGGGGACCGGGGCAGCGGGCGGGGCGGCGGCCCGGGGTGCTCGGGCCCCTTCCCGCCCTCTGCGCCGGCGTCGTCCGCGGAGGCCCGGCCGGCGGACCCGTGGGCCGCCGTCCGCCCGGCCCCGGGCGGCGCGCCCGGGGAGTCGTGCCCCCCGCACCGGACTGCCGCCGTCACCAGGACGACCGCGAGCACGGCCGTCCTGGTGAGACGGAAGAGACGGGTCCGGTGCCAGGGCCTGCGTCCGCGCCTACGCGGCACCATGGTTGCGCCGGCGGGTCAGACGGAAGTACGCGACTCCGCCGACGGCCACCAGGCCGACGGCCGCGGTGGCGGCCAGCGGGGTGAAGGTTTGCGAGGTGTCGGCGAGACCGCCGCCACCCGCGTGGACACCGCCCTCGGGACCGCCCTTCTCGCCGTTCCAGGCGCCGCCGCCCTGCGCTGCGCCTTCACGGCCGGCGTCCTCACGGCCGCCGCTCTCCCGGCCGCCTGCGCCCTGCGCGGCGCCGTTCTGGCCGCCGCCGCCCTGGCCGTTCGCGGCCCCGAACTCCCGGCCGTCGTCCGTGATCGGGCGGTTCGGGCCCTGGTTCCCGCCGCTGCGCCCGTCCTCACGACAGTTGATCTTGAAGACCTTCACCGTGGTCGAGGCGACGACCCCGCCTGTGGCGGAAGGAAGATTCCAGTTGAGCGTGTACGACCCCTCGGCCAGTCCCAGCGTGTCGGTGTGCCCGGCGCCCTGGGTCAGGTCGATGGTGCCGGTCACCGTGGCGGTGCCCGCCGTCGGGGGCTTCGCTTTGATGGTGTACGTGACGGACTCGAGGTCGCCGAAGTTGGCTGCGTCGAGGTAGAACCGGCAGGCCACCGGGTCGTCCTTCGAGACGCCCGGGGGCACGTGCTCACGGTGGATCCTGATGTCGCCGGCCTCCCCGACGGCCACGGCCGACGGTGCCGCGAGGCAGGTGAACCCGGCCGCGGCGAGCACTGTGAGAGCCGTGGCGCCGAAGCGGGCGCCGAAGGCGGGCGGGAGCGTCGAGCTGGACATGCGCATTCCTCCGAGTCAGGACGATTTTCATACAAATCGCTCTTGCACCTGACTCTCTTTCACATCGCCGGCCCCGACGGTGGGACCGCCGCCCGACGCGCCGTCAGACGTCGCTCGACCGGCGCAATCCCGCCCCGGACCGGCGACCGGCGGACGGATCCGCCCCCGCCTCCTCCGCTCCGCGCGCCTCCCGCGGCGACCTGAGGGCCACCCCCGAAGAGAGCAGCAGCAGCGCCCCCAGCATCGCGAACGGCGCGGCCGCACCCGCGAGCCCGGCCACCAGGCCCGCGGCGGCCGGTGCGGCGACCTGGCCGAGCCGGTTGCCGGTGAGGCGCAGCGCGAGGGCGGTGGAACGGGCGCCGTCCGGCGCGGCCCGGACGACGGTCGTCATGGACAACGGCTGTCCGACGCCCAGGCAGAAGCCGAGCAGCGCGAGCATCACGCCCAGCGCCAGGACCGGCACGGGCAGCGCGATGCCGGCGCAGAGCAGGGCCGCCAGCAGACAGGTCACCGTGAGCAGCGCGGTCCGGCCGAGCAGCCGCAGCAGCGGGGTGAGGACGAGCCGGCAGGCGATGGAGGCGGCCGCGCGGACGCTGAGCAGCAGGCCGACGACGGACGGCGCGATGCCCCGGTGCTCGCCGACCACCGGCAGGTAGGCGGTGAGGATGTCGGTCGCGGACAGCACGGAGAGGCTGACGAGGATGCCGGCGGGGACGCCCCGGGCCCGCAGGATGCGCCGGACGGGGATCCGATCCCCTTGCCCCGTGCGGGAGTCGGGCTCGAGGTCGCGGTGCTCGATGCGCCACAGCGAGGCGAACGCGACGGCGCAGCCCGCGCCCGCCACGAGCAGGGCGAGCGCGCTGCTGCCCGCCATGTCCGCACGGCCGATCAGCGCTCCGGCGGCCACCGGGCCGACGAGTTGGCCGAGCGAGGCGCCGATGGTGAAGTGGCCGAAGTTGCGGTCCTGTTCGTGCGGCGCGGACTGGCGGGCGACGAGCGACTGGGCGCCGATCACGAAGCAGAGGTGCCCGAGCCCCATCACGCCGCTCCACAGGGCCATCGTCCACAGCGACGCCGCGAGCCCGCTGAGCACGCAGCCGCCGGATATGAGGGCCACGCCGACCGGCAGCAGGGGGGCGCACCGGCCGTGGTCGGTGCGCCGGCCGAGCGGCACGGCGGCGAAGAGCGGCAGCAGCGCGTAGACGCCCGCCACGACGCCGACGGCCCCCTCGTCGGCGCCGAGCGCGAGGGCCCGGTAGGAGACGGCGGGCCGCGCCATCGACACCGCCCCCTGCGCGAAGCCGAAGGCGATGACGAGACGGAGCAGCCAGCCGCGGTTCCTGCCGGGCCTCACATGTTCCTCCACCGGACGGTCAGATGATCCCGAACAGGATGCCCGCGCCGAGAATCGCCAGGCAGGTCAGGACGGCCCACTTGACCACGAAGCGGGTGTGGTCGCCGAACTCGACCCTGGCCATGCCGACGAGGACGTAGACGGCCGGGACCAGCGGGCTCGACATGTGCAGGGGCTGGCCGACGAGCGAGGCGCGGGCCATCTCCAGCGGGGTGACGCCGTGCGCCGCGCCGGCCTCGGCGAGGACCGGAAGGACGCCGAAGTAGAAGCCGTCGTTCGACATGAAGTAGGTGAGCGGCAGGCTCAGTACGCCGGTGACGAGCGCCATGTGCGGGCCCATGCCCTCGGGGACGACGTCCACCATCCACCTGGCCATGTGGTCGACCATGCCGGTGCCCTGGAGGACGCCGGTGAAGACGGCGGCGGCGAAGACCATGCCGGAGACGTTGAGGACGTTGTCGGCGTGGGCGGCGAGCCGGGCCTTCTGGTCCGGGATGTGGGGGAAGTTGACGGTGAGGGCGAGCGCGGCGCCGAGCAGGAACAGCACCGGGATCGGCAGCAGTTCCATGATCATGGCGGTCAGCAGCACGACCGTGAGCAGCGCGTTGAACCAGTACAGCTTGGGGCGCAGGGTGGCGCGGTGCGGGTCGAGGCCCTGGAAGCCGTCGTCGTCCGCGTCTTCGGCGTCGTCCTCGCCGACGCCGCCGGGAGCCGCGCCGCCGGAGCCGCCGGCCGGGGCGGCCGCCTTGCCGGCGCCGGTTCCGGCGCCGCCGGCTCCCACGAGCACCGTCTCGGTCTGCTCCGCCTTCTCCTCCACCAGCACGTCGTCCAGAGTCAGCACGCCGAGCCGGGCCCGCTCGCGGCGGCCGAGGACGTAGGAGAGCGCGACGACGAAGACGAGGCCCACGGCGAGAGCCGGGATCATCGGCACGAAGATGTCGCTGGCGTCGACCTTGAGCGCGGTGGCGGCGCGGGCGGTGGGGCCGCCCCACGGCAGCGTGTTCATCACGCCGTTGGCCATGGCGGCCACCCCGGTCATCACGACCAGGCTCATCTTCAGGCGCTTGTACAGCGGGTACATCGCCGAGACGGTGATCATGAAGGTGGTGGAGCCGTCGCCGTCGAGGGAGACGATCGCGGCGAGCAGTGCCGTGCCGACGACGATGCGCAGCGGGTCGGCCTTGCAGAACTTCAGGATGCCCCGGACGATCGGGTCGAACAGGCCGACGTCGATCATCACACCGAAGTAGACGATCGCGAACATGAGCATCGCCGCCGTGGGGGCGAGGCTGGTGACGCCGTCGATGACGTAGTCACCGAGCTTGGCGCCCTTCCCGACGAAGACGCAGAACAGTGCCGGGATCAAGACGAGCGCCGCGATCGGCGACATCTTCTTCAGCATGATCAGGACCAGGAAGGTCGCGATCATCGCGAAGCCGAGGATGGTCAACATGAATGGATACCTAACGTTCGCCCTTGAACATCCCACCTGGGGGTCGGCGGTGCGTTGACGTTAGGTCCGTTCAAACAGGGTTAACAAGACGTTGACGTGCGAGCAATAAGCGCAAAACTCCAGGTCACAGCTTTGCTCAGGTCACAGCGCCGGGATCGCGGCCAGTCGGACCGGCACTCCGTTGAGGACCGCGTTGCCCGACAGGGGGTCGAGCAGACTGCCGTCGAGGAGCTGGTTGACGTTGACTCCGGGGTCGGCGGCGGCATGGCTCAGGCGCGTTCCGGGGCGGTCGTGACCCCAGCCGTGCGGAAGGCTGACGACGCCCCGGCGCACGCCGTCGGTGACCTCGGCCGGTGCGGTCACCTCGCCCCCGGCGCCCGTCACCCGCACCGGCGCGCCGTCGCGCACGCCCAGCCGTTCGGCGTCCTCGGGGTGGATCTGCAGCGTGCAGCGGTTGGTACCGCCGGTGAGGGCGGGGACGTTGTGCATCCAGCTGTTGTTGGACCGCAGATGACGGCGGCCGACCAGGACGAGCCCGTCCGGCCGCTGTTCCAGGGACTCGCGCAGCCGCGGGAGATCACCGGCGATCGGCTGCGGCAGCAGCTCGATCCGGCCGGAGGCCGTCTTCAGCGGCTGCGGCAGGCGGGGACCGAGCGGTCCGAGGTCGATGCCGTGCGGACTCTCGAGCAGCCGGGCGAGGCTCAGACCGTCCGGGCGGGCGCCGAAGCCGTCGCCGTAGGGGCCGAGGCGCAGCATCATGTCGAGCCGGCGTTCGGGGCCGCTCTCCCCGGTGAGCTGCGCGGCGAGCTCCTGCGGGGCACGGCCGTGCACGGGCGAGTGCGGCTCCTGGACGGCCTTGCCGAGTGTCTGGCCGACGACCATCTCGTCCACGGCCGACGGGTCGGCGCCGTGCATGCCGGTCACCGCGAGCGTCAGCCGGGCGAGGATCTCCGTCTCGGCCATCCGGCCGGGCTCCAGCGGGACGGCGGGGCGGGAGTAACGGACCTGGTTGCGCACGGCCAGGGTGTTGAAGGCGAAGTCGTGGTGCGGGCTCTGGGAGGGCGGGGGCGGCGGCAGGACGACGTCGGCGTGGCGCGAGGTCTCGTTCAGGTAGGGGTCGACGCTGACCATGAAGTCGAGCGACTCCAGCGCCTTGTCGAGCCGGTCGCCGTCGGGCGCGGACAGCACGGGGTTCGCGGCCACCACCACGAGTGCGCGGATCGGCTCGCCCTCCTCGGTGGCGGTGTCGATCTCCTGCGCCAGCGCCGAGAGCGGGAGTTCGCCCTTGGCTTCGGGGTGGCCGCCGACCCGGGAGTGCCATCGGCCGAGCCGGAAGCCGCGGCCGGGGCCCGCGGGGCGGGGCGTGCGGTCGGTGGCGGCCTGCGGGAAGAGGGCGCCGCCGGGCCGGTCCAGGTTGCCGGTGAGGATGTTCAGGACGTCGACGAGCCAGCTGCCGAGGGTGCCGAACGGGACCGTGCAGCTCCCGATGCGGCCGTAGACGGCGGCGGTCGGGGCGGTGGCGAGCTCCCGGGCGAGCGCGCGCACGACCGCGGCGTCGACGTCGCACGCCGGGGCCACCGCCTCGGGAGTGAAGTCCCGTACGGCGTCGCGGAGTTCGGCCAATCCCTCGACGTGCGGGGTCAACTCCCCCAGGTGCACCAGGTCTTCCTCGAACAACACGTGCGCCATGGCCGCGAGGAGCAGCGCGTCGGCGCCCGGCCGGATCTCGATGTGCCGGTCGGCGAGTTTCGCGGTGCGGGTGCGGCGCGGGTCGATGACCGTCAGGGTGCCGCCGCGGGCCTTGAGCGCCTTGAGCTTGCCGGGGAAGTCCGGGGCGGTGCACAGACTCCCGTTGGACTCCAGGGGGTTGGCGCCGATGAGGAGGAGGTGGTCGGTGCGGTCGAGGTCCGGGACGGGGATCGCGTTGGCATCGCCGAAGAGCAGTCCGCTGGAGACGTGCTTGGGCATCTGGTCGACCGTGGAAGCGGTGAACAGACTGCGGGTGCCCAGCCCGCCGACCAGCAGCTGCGGGTAGAGGCCGCCGGCCACGGTGTGCACGTTGGGGTTGCCGAGGACGACGCCGACGGCGTTCGGGCCGTGCCGCTCCACGACCGGGCGGATGCCGGCGGCCACCGCGTCCAAGGCCTCCTCCCAGGTGGCCTCGCGCAGCTCGCCGTCACGGCGGACGAGAGGCGAGGACAGCCGGTCGGGGTCGCCGTCCACGGCGGGGAACGCGGCGCCCTTGGGGCAGATGAAACCCTTGCTGAACACGTCGTCCCGGTCGCCGCGGGCGCCGGTGACCCGCGTCCCCTCGATCGTGAGCGTGAGCCCGCAGGTGGCCTCGCACAGGGGGCAGATTCGCAGGGCGGTGCGGGACACGGGTCCTCCTGGGGGCGGCGTTGCCTCGTCCCGGTCGAGCATACCGACCGGTATGCCTTCTGGGGAGGCCCTGCCCGGAAAGCGGTCGCCCCCGCGCCCCGACCGCCTGCGCCGCGCGGGTCGGTCCGGCACGCGGGTCAGTCCAGCACGCGGGCCAGATACGCCCTCAGCAGCTCGCGGGTCTCGTCGATCACTTTCGCATCCCCCTCCGGGTCCACCCGGAAGGCCAGATGGACGAGGGTGTCCGCGGTCTCCACGGCGATCAGGAACACCCGGCGCAGATCGTCGTCGGGCTCGCGGACGAGGTGGGCGGCGAGCAGCTCGGTGAGCCGGTCGGCGACCCGGTGGTTGGGCTCGGAGTGCCGCGCGCCGACCGGGATCTGGTTGCCGAAGTCGACGAGCGAGAAGCCGGGCGCGGTGCGCTTCATGGCGAGGTACTCGTCGAGCACGGCGTCCATCGCGGTCCGCCAGTCGCCCTGCCGGGCTCCGCGCAGACGCTCGGTGACGCGCTCGGAGTAGTGCTCGAGGTTGCGCTGCGCGAGCGCGTCGGCCATCTGCCGCTTGTTGCCGAAGAAGCGGTAGACGGACCCGATGGGGACGCCGGCGCGCTCGGCGACGGCCCGCGTGCTCAGGGCGTCGTAGCCGACCTCGTCCAGCAGGTCGGCGCAGGCGTCGAGGATCCTGGTCAGCCGTTCGGCACTGCGCCGCTGCACGGGCGCACGACGGAGCGATGTCGCTTGGGGCACGGACTTCATGATGCCTTTCCGCCGCGGCCGGGTGAACCTCACCCCTGGGTACGGAGAAACGTGTCTGATGCACTCAACGCGCTCAGGGGGACGGCGACCCCGTCGGGGACCCGCTCGGCGACCCCGCCGGAAGCCCGCCGGGCGGCACGGCGGACGCGGACTCCGACGCCGTGACGTCCGCCGTGGCCTCCACCGGCTTGCCCTCCACCGCCCAGACCGTCGCGTCGTCCGCGTACAGACGGGCGGTGACGTGATGGGTGCCGTGCGGGAGATAGCCGGCCGGGATGCGGTACGCCAGGGTGCGCAGGTCGGCGACCCGTAGGTCGTCGACGTAGAGCCGGGCGAGGCCGCGACCGGTGACGGCCCGCTGCGGCGCTCCCGTCGGCGAGAACCGGAAATTGGCCAGCTTCAGCCGCACGTCCCAGCCGCCGGAGCCGTCCGGCTGGACCTCCACTCCGACCTCGGGAGCCCCTTTCCTCGCCACCTGGCGGTAGTGGCGCCCGTCGTCGTCCGTGTGGTCCAGCACCTTGCCGACCGGCGAGGGCGACGCCACGGTCCCCTGTCCGCGGGCGTCGCCGGAGGCGCAGCCCGCGGATCCGGCCAGCAACAGGACAGAAACCGCGAGCGCGGCGGGAAGGGGGCGCGTCCACGACATGAACCGGACACTAGAGCACCGCCCCCCGCCCACGGATCCCCCTGAAGTCTGGTTCCGGCCGTGCCGTGATCGTCCTCCGAGAGGAGGACACCGGCGGGCCTCTTGCGTCCGGGAAACCGCAATCCTACGGTGATGCATAGGAATCACCGGCAAGGGAGCCACGATGAGCAGCGGGGACGCACGCAAGACGGCCGAGGGGTTGGCCCACCTCAGCGGGTTCGGCAACGAACACGCCTCGGAGGCCGTCCCGGGGGCCCTTCCCGACGGCCGCAACTCGCCCCAGCGCGCCCCCCTCGGCCTGTACGCCGAGCAGCTCAGCGGCACGGCGTTCACCGAGCCGCGCGCCCACAACCGCCGCTCCTGGCTGTACCGGATCCGTCCGTCGGCCGCGCACCCGGCCTTCACCCGGGCCCCGGACGGGGCGCTGCGCACCGGCCCCTTCACACAGACCGTCGCCGATCCGAACCGGCTGCGCTGGGACCCGCTGCCCGAGCCGCCCGGGGGCACCGACTTCCTGTCCGGCCTGTGGACCGTCGGCGGCAACGGGGACGCCGCCCAGCGCAGCGGCATGGCCGTGCACCTCTACCACGCGAACGCCGGCATGGACCGCGTCTTCGGGAACGCCGACGGCGAGCTGCTGATCGTCCCCGAGCACGGCGGGCTGCTGCTGCGCACGGAGTTCGGGCTGCTGCACGCCGAGCCCGGCCATGTCGCGCTGATCCCGCGCGGGGTCCGCTTCCGCGTCGACCTGCTGGACGACTCGGCCCGCGGCTACGTCTGCGAGAACTACGGCGCCCCCTTCCGGCTCCCCGACCTCGGGCCGATCGGCGCCAACGGCCTCGCCAACCCGCGCGACTTCCGGGCGCCGGTCGCCGCCTACGAGGACGTCGAGGGGCCGGTGGAGGTGGTCAACAAGTTCTGCGGTCATCTGTGGAGCGCGACCTACGACCACTCCCCGCTGGACGTCGTCGCCTGGCACGGCAACCTCGTGCCGTACGTGTACGACCTGCGCCGCTTCAACGTCATCGGCTCGGTGTCCTACGACCACCCGGACCCGTCGATCTTCACCGTGCTGACGTCCCCGTCCGACACCCCCGGCCTGGCCGGCGTGGACTTCGTGGTGTTCGCCCCGCGCTGGCTGGTCGGCGAGGACACTTTCCGGCCGCCGTACTTCCACCGCAACGTGATGAGCGAGTACATGGGCCTGATCGAGGGCGCCTACGACGCCAAGACGGCCGGGAAGGGGGGCTTCGTGCCGGGCGGCGGCTCGCTGCACAACATGATGTCGGCGCACGGCCCGGACCGTGAGACGTTCGACCGCGCGAGCGCCGCCGACCTGAAGCCGCACAAGGTCGACGACGGGCTGGCGTTCATGTTCGAGACGCGCTGGCCGCTCGTCCTCACCCCGCAGGCGGCGCGGGCGGATCATCTGCAGCAGCGCTACGACGACGTGTGGCAGGGCCTCGAGCGTCACTTCCGTCCGTCCGCCGGAACGTCCGACGGCACATTGCACTGAACGTTCCCGACCGGTACGGATAGGCCCGTGACCTCCTTCGCCCCGGACTCGATCGTCCTCACCCGAAAGCTGCCGCTCTGGTACCAGGTGTCGCAGTCGCTGCGCGCCTCGATACTCGGCCGCTCGCCCCGGGACCCGCTGCGACTGCCGACGGAGGAGCAGTTGGCCGGGCACTACGGGGTGAGCGTGCTGACCATGCGGCAGGCCTTGAAGGAGCTCGAGGAGGAGGGGCTGATCACCCGGCACCGCCGCCGGGGCACGTTCATCGAGCCCGCGGCGCGGCGCGGGGCCCCGGTCCGGCTGCTGGGCTCGGTCGACGCGATCGTGGCCCAGCAGTCCGGGATGGCGACCGAGCTGCTGGACCACGGCCGGGCGGCCGTCCCCGCCGAGGTCGCCGAGCACTTCCCGGACCTCGCGGAGGTGGGGACGTACCACCGCCTGCGAAGCGACGAGAACACGGGCGAGCCCACCAACCACGCCCGCAACTACGTCCGTCCGGAGCTCGCCGCCCGCATCGATCCGGACGACCTGGTCCGCTGGCCGATGACGAAGGTGCTGCGGGACGTCGTGGGCGTGGACATCAGCCGCATCACCGACACCGTGGAGGCGCGGCTCGCGGACCCCGAGACGGCGCAGCTGCTCCGGGTCCCGCTGCTGAGCCCGATCCTGCACTACACGGGCGTCACCTACGACTCCGACGGCCGGGCCCTGGACGCGGCCGTCATCCACTACCGAGGCGACCGTTTCTCCTTCACGGTCACCCTCGACGCGACGTGACGCACCGTGCCGCGCGGTCCGCGACCCGTCGTACGATGCCCGGCGTGACGCCCGACGACGCTCCGCAGCTTGCGGACCTCATGCCGTGGTCCGTCGCACCGCCGCGGCTCGGCCGGGGGTGGCCGACGGCGCCCGACCCGGCGTCCCTGAAGGCCCGCTGGGACGCCCTGCTCAAGGCCGAAGGCCCCGACCGCGAGGCCCTCTTCGAGCCGACGCGCTCGCGCACCCTGCACACGGCGGTCGGGCAGCTGCCCGGCAGGTCCGGCGGCACCGAACGGCTGGCCCGCGCCGTCGGCCCCTGCCCCGAGCCCGTACGGGTGCTGGCGGCGCCCTTCGACGAGCAGTGGCTGATCCCCGATCACCGCCTTCTCGACACCGCCCGCCCGGAGCTGTGGCGGGTCGCGGACGACGCCCAGGTGTTCGTGGTGGAGACGCCGCAGACGGCGACGCGCCCCCTGCTGGCGACCTCCGTGCTGCCCCTGCTGCGGCCGGGCCGCATCCGGCCGCTGTACCGACGGCCGGGCGGCGTGGAGCCCAACCTGGCGCCCGGCCTGCCCGATCTGCTGCGCCGGCTGGGCCACTCCCCCGATCCGGTGGACTTCCTGGCGTGGACCCTCACCGCCGTCCGCCCCGATCTCACCGTCCCGCTCACCCGGGACCGGGAGCTGTGGGCGCACGGCGTCGAGTCCGGCCGTCGCGTGCTGTGGCTGCTGAGGCGGCACGGCGAGCGGCCCAAACTGCCCGGCGGCCGCCGGCCCTACGTCCGCGCCCCGATCCCGGCCCGCCCGCTCGCCCTGCGGTACGACCGCGACGAGGAGACCCTCCGGCTCGACGAGGGCCGGGTGTCGCCCGTCCCGCCCGAGGCGTGGGACGCCGAGTCGGAGCCCGGCGTCCGGGTCCTGGAGCGCTGGTTCGCGGCACGGACGGCCCAGGAGGCCGAGCCGGGCACACTGGCCGCGATCCGCCCCGCGGCCTGGCAGCAGTCGTGGACCTCCGAACTCCTGGAACTGATCACGGTGCTGGCGCTGCTCGCGGACGTCGGCGCGCGGCGGGCCGAGTCGGCCGCGGCGGACCCGGACACGGTCACCGCGGCGGAGCTGCGCGCGGCGGGCGTCCTGCCGGTCCCGGACGCGGCACGCCACCCGGCGACGGTCCTCGACCACCACGAGGAGGGACCGGAGGGCCAGTTCGCCCTCATCTAGACCCGGTGCGCGGGGCCGTCCGGGGCGGCCCTGCCCGGCTCCCGCATGACAGACCGGGCGGACGGAGGTCATGATCCACCCCATGGACCAGCCGCCCCAGCCCCAGCACACGCCTCGTCCCCGGCCCCTGCCGGAGCCCCGGCCGGAGCCACTGCCTCTCGAGGGTCTCGTCGTCGTCGCGGTCGAGCAGGCCGTCGCGGCGCCGTTCGCGACCCGGCAGCTCGCCGACCTCGGCGCCCGGGTGATCAAGGTCGAGCGGATCGACGGCGGGGACTTCGCGCGCGGCTACGACACGGCCGCCGCCGGACTCGCCTCGCACTTCGTGTGGTGCAACCGCGGCAAGGAGTCGATCGCGCTGGACCTGAAGGATCCGCGCGGCCTGGCCGTGGTGCGCCGGCTGATCGCCGGCGCGGACGTGTTCGTGCAGAACCTGGCGCAGGGGGCCGCGGCCCGGCTGGGCCTGGACGCGGCCACCCTGTGCGCGGCGCACCCGCGACTCGTGGCGGTCGACGTCTCCGGCTACGGCGCCGGCGGCCCCTTCGCGGACAAACGGGCGTACGACATGCTCGTGCAGTGCGAGGCGGGACTGGTGTCGGTGACCGGGACGCCCGGGCAGCCGGTCAAGGCGGGCATCCCGGCGGCGGACATCGCGGCGGGCATGTACGCCTTCTCCGGCGTGCTGGCCGCGCTGGTGCGGCGGGGCACGACGGGTCGGGGCGGCCCGGTGGAGGTGTCGATGCTGGAGTCGCTGACGGAGTGGATGGGGCACCCGCTCCATCACACGATGCACGGGGGCGTCCCCCCGCGGCGCACCGGTCTCGCGCACGCGGTGATCGCGCCCTACGACGCCTACCCGACGGCGGACGGCGCAGGGGTGCTGCTGTCGGTGCAGAACGACCGGGAGTGGCGGCGGCTGGCCGAACAGGTCCTCGGCCGACCGGAATGGGGGACGGACCCGGCGTACGCGACGAACGCGGCACGGGTGGCGAACCGGGAAGGCACGGACGCGCTCGTGGCGGAGGCGCTCGGCACGCTGGGCGCCGACGAGGCGGTGGCGCGTCTGGAGGGCGCGGGCATCGCCTGCGCCCGTCTGAGGGAGCTGCCCGGGGTCGCCGAGCATCCGCAGCTGGCGGCCCGTGAGCGGTGGCGGGAGGTGGGGACGCCGGTCGGACCGCTGCGGGCGCTGCTGCCCCCCATCACGTTTCCGGGTGGGACGGAGGCGCGGATGGGGGACGTGCCCGCGCTCGGGGAGCACACCGAAGCAGTGCTGCGTGCCGTGGGGATGACGGACGAGGAGATCGCAGCGCTGCGCCGGGACGGTGTGACCGCCTGAGCGCGGGACTCAGTGCATACGGGTGGGCCGGACGGTCAGTGCTTGTGCCCGCCGAAGAGCGAGCGGCGCAGGCGGCGCAGAGGGGCGAAGAGCGAGACGCGGCTCACCCGTGCTCGCACCGTCTTGGAGCCGGCGTTCTGTACGGGCTCACGGGCCGTCAGCTCCCGCATGAGCGAGGTCGCCTCGAGCGTCTCGCGCTGCGGAATGGCGGGACCCGCCAGTACCGAAAGATGTCGGTCCAGCCGCGAACTGGTCGCGCTGCTCCCGCAGGTGATCGCGGGGACCCTAGCCCTGCTGTGCATCGTTATCTGTTCCATGTCACTCCCCACCCGTACGAGTCCACCCGGCCCGGGCAGGGTAACCCTATCGCCCCGTCGCGGCACACATGTATCGAGCTCACAGGATTCACCTTCCCCGTAAGGGGGTTGACGACTCCTCCGCGATCACTCTCCGAATCCGACCGATTTCAGGGTGAGTTGGACAACCGGCTGTGTAGTGGGCTGCGGCGATCCCCCGTCGGGCTCGACGGTCACAGCGAGTGACGTCGCGCCCTTGTCGAGACCGGTGGCGACCAGGGGCGTGTCGCTCGCGAAGAGCCCCAGGGAGCGCGGTTGCGCGCCGGGGCGCATGAGCCACAGCTGATGCACCTGCCCGGTCGGAAGATCGCCGTATCCGCTCAAGGTCACGATCGCCTCGCCGTCCGCAGCGGAAGCGATCACTCCGATACTGCGGCCCCGGGCGTCCCGCCCGGTGCTCGCCCGGGCGTCGGGAGCTGCGAGAACGTGGGCGATATCACGTGCCTGGGCGCGCTCGGCGTTCAGCTCGTCCCGGGTGCGGTCGGCCAGGACGGCGAACAGCGAGGCGACGACGAGGGCCGCGGCGGCGGTGACCGTCGCGAACGGCACGAACAGCGGGCGGCGCGCTCGGGGCGCTCGGGAGCGTCTGGGCGGTGGCTGTGCGCCCCAGACGTGCGGGGGCAGTTGGGGCGCGTGCTCCCTGGCCGGGGCGCGCGAGGACTCCTGCGGGGTTCTCTGCACCGCGGCCAGCACCCGCTCGCGCAGCGCGGCGGGCGGCGGGGCGGCGGCCGACCAGGCGAGCCGCACCGCGTCCTCGGTCAGCGCCCGCACCTCGGCCGAGCAGCGTTCGCAGTTCTTCAGATGCTTGTCGAAGCGGCGCCGCTCGTCCCCCTCGAGTGCGTCGAGCGCATAGGGGGCGGCCAGCGAGTGAAGATCCTCCCGGCGGAAGATCCCGAGGATGCTCATACGGCGCCTCCCAGGCAGTCGCGCATCCGCGTGAGTCCGTCGCGCATCCGTGTCTTGACCGTGCCCAGCGGCAACGACAACCGGTCGGCCACCTCACGGTACGTGTAGCCGTCGTAGTAGGCGAGGGTGACGGACTGCCGCTGAAGAGCCGTCAGGCGGTCGAGGCAGCGGCGCACCCACTCGCGCTCCAGTCCTGCCTCGACCTCCTCCGTCACCTGGTCGAAGGCGGGGTCGTGGTAGCGGCGTCCCTCGCGTTGCTCGCGATCCACGGCGGCGCGGGCGCTGCGCACCCGGTCGACGGCGCGGCGGTGCGCGAGGGTGAGGATCCAGGAGAGGGCGCTGCCGCGGCTCGGATCGAAGCGGCCGGCGGAGCGCCAGGCTTCCAGAAGGACCTCCTGCGCGACCTCCTCCGACTGCGCGGGGTCCCGCACGACCCGCCGGACCAGCCCGAACACCGGTCCGGACACCAGCCCGTAGAGTTGTTCGAAGGCCTTCTGGTCGCCCCCCGCCACGAGCACCAGAAGCTCGTCCGCCTCCATGCCGTCCCCCTTCCTGCGGCCGCCACACCCTGACCGTCCCGTCACACCCGGCATCCGCAACGCACACACCTCCGGTGAGGGGGTACGGATGAGAGGGCCGAAAACGCGGGTGAGAAGGAAATTAAAAGTTTTTTGGTTTCGACCAATCCGAAACCCCCCTCCGCTCCGTATCACTGTCCGTCAGGCAACTTGGCACAGAGGACGGACGGCATGACAGCTATCTCCAGGAGCGGCAACGGACGCAGGAGCGTCGCGACCCTCATATGCGGTGCGTTGGCCGCCGGGGGGCTCGCAGCCGCCGGCGCCGCCACGCTGGCACCGGGGGCCGCATACGCGTCCAGCCACCGTGAGGCTCCTCTCATCTCGGGGACCCCGCAGTACGACAACACCGACGTGTACGCGTTCGTCAGTCCCGACCACGCGGACACGACGACGATCGTCGCCAACTGGATCCCGTTCGAGGAGCCGGCCGGCGGGCCGAACTTCTTCCCGTTCGCCGAAGACGCCCAGTACGACCTGCACATCGACAACAACGGTGACGCGAAGGAGGACCTGACCTTCCGTTACACGTTCAAGACGCACACGAAGAACAAGAAGACCTTCCTCTACAACACCGGCGTCGTCGAGAGCCTGGACGACCCCGACCTGAACATCACGCAGACCTACGACCTCGAGCTGCTCAAGCTCAAGAAGGGCAAGGTCCAGCACCGGACGAAGATCGCGGACGACGTCCCGGTGGCCCCGTCCAACGTGGGCAAGGCCTCGATGCCCGACTACAAGAAGCTGCGCGACCACGCGATCTACAAGCTCCCCAACGGCGCGAAGACCTTCGCCGGCCAGGCCGACGACCCGTTCTTCCTGGACCTGCGCGTCTTCGACCTGCTGTACGGCGGCGACCTCTCCGAGGTCGGCAACGACACGCTCAAGGGCTACAACGTCAACTCGATCGCGCTGCAGGTCCCGAGCGACATGATCACCGAGGGCAAGCACCAGCCGATCGTCGGCGTCTGGTCGACCACCCAGCGCGAGAACGCCGAGGGCTACTACACGCAGGTCTCCCGCCTGGGCAGCCCGCTGGTCAACGAGGTCGTCAACCCGATCAAGGACAAGGACCGGTTCAACGCGTCCCAGCCGAAGGACGACGGCCAGTTCCTGAAGAACGTCACCAACCCCGAGCTGCCCAAGCTCATCGAGGCGATCTACAAGATCAAGGCGCCGGCCGAGCCGCGCAACGACCTCGTCGACGTGTTCCTGAAGGGCGTCAAGGGCCTCAACCAGCCGCCCTACGTGACGCCGTCGGAGGAGCTGCGCCTCAACACCTCCATCAAGCCGACCGCCAGCCCCAAGCGGCTCGGCGTCCTGGACGGCGACAACGCGGGCTTCCCGAACGGCCGTCGCCTCACCGACGACGTCATCGACGCCTCCCTGCAGGTCGTCGAGGGTGAGCTGGTCGGCTCCAAGAACGACCTGGGCGACGCGGTGGACAAGAACGACAAGAACTTCGAGAAGTCCTTCCCGTACGTGGCCCTGCCGACCGAGGGCTCGCGTGGCGCGTCCGCCAAGAGCGGCGCCGACGTGCGCAGCCAGCTCGGCGACGCCCTGACGGGCTCGGAGAGCAACACCGCGCTGATCGCCTCCTCCGCGGGCGCCGGCGCTGCGGGCATCCTCCTCATCGGCGGCGGCCTGATGTGGTGGCGCGGGCGGCGCAGGGCCTACTAGGCCCTCCCAGAGCGGGCCGGGGAGAATCCTGCACTCCCCGGCCCTGCCCCACCGACTGGCGCGGCCCGCGTAACTCATCCCCCACGGCGCGGG
>NZ_JBMNDR010000063.1:0-56368 GCF_052543235.1 Streptomyces sp. SAS_272
CCCGCGCGGCCTGCCGCGCGTGCGGCGGCCGCGGTGTCCTTCCGACCCCGCCGGCACCGCGGCCGCCTCGTTCCCACCCGCCGCCCGACCCGAAAACCCCATGACCACCACTCCGTTACGTACCAAGGACGTCATGAGCCAGCAGCCCTCCGCAGCCCCGGCCCCCGCCCCCACCTCGGCCGTCGCCACCGTCGCCCAGCACCGCGACTGGTGGCGGGACGCGGTGATCTACCAGGTGTACCCGCGCAGCTTCGCCGACAGCAACGGCGACGGCATGGGCGACCTGGAAGGCGTACGCTCCCGTCTCCCCTACCTGCGCGACCTCGGTGTGGACGCCGTGTGGCTCAGCCCCTTCTACGCCTCGCCGCAGGCCGACGCCGGCTACGACGTCGCCGACTACCGTGCCGTCGACCCGATGTTCGGCAACCTGCTCGACGCCGACGCGCTGATCCGCGACGCCCGGGGACTGGGCCTGAGGATCATCGTCGACCTGGTCCCCAACCACTCCTCCGACCAGCACGAGTGGTTCAAGCGCGCCCTGGCGGACGGCCCCGGCTCGCCCCTGCGCGACCGCTACCACTTCCGCCCCGGCAAGGGCGCGGACGGCGAACTCCCGCCCAACGACTGGGAGTCCATCTTCGGCGGCCCGGCCTGGACACGGGTCATCGAGCCGGACGGTTCGGCCGGCGAGTGGTACCTGCACCTCTTCGCCCCCGAGCAGCCCGACTTCAACTGGGAACACCCCGCGGTCGGCGACGAGTTCCGCTCGATCCTGCGCTTCTGGCTGGACATGGGCGTCGACGGCTTCCGCATCGACGTCGCCCACGGCCTGGTCAAGGCGGCCGGTCTGCCCGACCTCGGCTCCCACGAACAGCTCAAACTGCTGGGCAACGATGTCATGCCGTTCTTCGACCAGGACGGCGTCCACGAGATCTACCGCCAGTGGCGGCTCATCCTCGACGAGTACTCGGGCGAGCGCATCTTCGTCGCCGAGGCCTGGACCCCGACCGTCGAGCGCACCGCGAACTACGTCCGCCCCGACGAACTGCACCAGGCCTTCAACTTCCAGTACCTGAGCACCGCGTGGGACGCGAAGGAACTGCGCGAGGTCGTCGACCGCACGCTGGACGCGATGCGCCCGGTCGGCGCACCCGCCACCTGGGTGCTGTCCAACCACGACGTCACCCGGCACGCCACCCGCTTCGCCAACCCGCCCGGCCTCGGCACCCAGATCCGCACGGCCGGCGACCGCGCGCTCGGCCTGCGCCGCGCCAGGGCGGCGACCCTGCTGATGCTGGCGCTCCCCGGCTCGGCGTACGTCTATCAGGGCGAGGAGCTCGGCCTGCCGGACGTCGTCGACCTGCCCGACGAGGTGCGCCAGGACCCGGCGTACTTCCGCGGCGCGGGCCAGGACGGCTTCCGCGACGGCTGCCGCGTCCCGATCCCGTGGACCCGCGAGGGCTCCTCCTACGGCTTCGGCGCCGGTGGCAGCTGGCTGCCCCAGCCCCCGAACTGGGGCGAGTTGAGCGTCGAGGCGCAGGAAGGGGCCCCGGACTCCACGCTGGAGCTGTACCGCACGGCCCTCGCCGTCCGCCGCGCCCGGACCGACCTCGGAGCCGGCGACTCGGTCGAGTGGCTGAAGGCCCCGGAGGGCGTACTGGCCTTCCGCCGCGGGGAGTTCGTCTGCGTGACGAACACCTCGGGCGAGTCGGTGCGCACCCCGGTCCATGGCCGCATCCTGCTCGCCAGCGGTGAGGTCACGGAGGCGGACGGCGAGGTGAAACTCCCCGCGGACACCACCGTGTGGTGGACGACCGCCTGACCCACGACGTCCTCACGCGTCCAGCGCCGGTCCGCCGGGCCCGCCGCTCCCAACGGAGCGACGGGCCCGGCGTCGTTTCTTTCCGTTCCTTCACGTCGCCCCTCTGCCCTTTCCGGCCGGCGTTCCCTTAACATCACGCCACCGCAAGGTTTCTGAAAGATTGCAGCAAGAGCCTTCAACGACGAAGGAACCCCACCATGACACCCAGCAGACCCCTCACGGGCGCCCTCGCCCTGGCCGCCGCCGCGGCCGTCGTGCTCCCCGGAGCCCCCACCGCCTCCGCCGCCCCGCCCGGCGTCAAAGACGTCACCGCCGTCCTCTTCGAGTGGAACTTCGCCTCGGTCGCCAAGGAGTGCACACGCACACTCGGCCCGGCCGGCTACGGCTACGTGCAGGTCTCCCCGCCCGCCGAGCACATACAGGGCACGCAGTGGTGGACGTCCTACCAGCCCGTCAGCTACAAGATCGCGGGCCGGCTCGGCGACCGCACGGCGTTCCAGAACATGGTGAACACCTGTCACGCGGCCGGTGTGAAGGTCGTGGTCGACACCGTCGTCAACCACATGGCGGCCGGCAGCGGCACCGGGACCGGCGGGTCGTCGTACACGAAGTACGACTACCCCGGCCTGTACTCCTCGCACGACTTCGACGACTGCACCGCCCAGATCTCCGACTACACCGACCGGTGGAACGTCCAGCACTGCGAACTCGTCGGGCTCGCCGACCTGGACACCGGTGAGGACTATGTCCGCAGGACCGTCGCCGGGTACCTGAACGACCTGCTCACCCTGGGCGTCGACGGCTTCCGCATCGACGCCGCCAAGCACATCGACAAGGCCGACCTCGCGGACGTCAAGTCGCGGCTGACGAACCCGGGCGTGTACTGGAAGCAGGAGGTCATCTACGGCAGCGGAGAGGCCGTCCAGCCGACCGAGTACACCGGCAACGGGGACGTCCAGGAGTTCCGCTACGCCTACGACCTCAAGCGGGTCTTCAACAGCGAGAACCTCGCCTACCTGAAGAACTACGGGGAGGGCTGGGGCTACATGAACAGCTCGGTCGCCGGCGTCTTCGTCGACAACCACGACACCGAGCGCAACGGATCGACCCTGAACTACAAGGACGGCGCGAACTACACCCTCGCCAACGTCTTCATGCTCGCGTATCCGTACGGGGCCCCGGACGTGAACTCCGGCTACGAGTGGTCGAACGCGGACGCCGGCCCGCCCGCCGGCGGTACCGTCAACGCCTGTTGGCAGGACGGCTGGAAGTGTCAGCACGCCTGGCCGGAGATCGTCCGCATGGTGGCCTTCCGCAACGCCACACGCGGCGAGCCGGTCGGCAACTGGTGGGACGACGGCGGTGACGCGATCGCCTTCGGGCGGGGCTCGAAGGGGTACGTCGCCGTCAACCACGAGAGCGGCTCGCTGAGCCGGACCTTCCAGACCGGGCTGCCCGCGGGCTCCTACTGCAACATCCAGAACAACACGACCGTCACCGTGAACTCCTCGGGGCAGTTCACGGCGACGCTGGGCGCCGACACGGCGCTGGCGCTCTACGCGGGCAAATCCACCTGCTGAGCGAGTCGTCGGGAGCAAGGGTCGTGAAAGTTCTTTCTCGGTCTTTCATGACCCTTGCTGTAAAGCTTGCGTCGGCGATACGGTCGCGCGGACGCCCGGTGACGCAGCCGTCCCGGGCGCAGGGGTCGGACCCGACAGAGCCGCAGCCGCAAGGAGTTCCCGCCTGTGATACCGAGATGGCCCGCGCCCCGGACGCGCCGCACCGCCCACGCCGGACGGGTGGCCGCCGTCACCGTGGCAGCCCTGGCCGCCGCACTGGTCCAGCCGCTCGCCGCGCGAGCCGACAGCCCGCCCGCGCCGCCCTCCGACGCCAGGCTCGCCGCGGAGCCCGCCCGGCACGACGACACACGTGAGCAGTTCTACTTCGTCATGCCGGACCGGTTCGCCAACGGCAGCACCGCCAACGACCGGGGCGGACTGACCGGTTCACGCCTGACCACCGGATACGACCCCACCGACAAAGGCTTCTACCAGGGCGGCGACCTCCAGGGCCTGACCCGGCGCCTCGACTACATCAAGGGCCTCGGCACCACCGCGATCTGGATGGCCCCGATCTTCAAGAACCAGCCCGTGCAGGGGACCGGAAAGGACGCCTCGGCCGGCTACCACGGGTACTGGATCACCGACTTCACCCAGGTCGATCCGCACTTCGGCAGCAACAAGGACCTCGAGACCCTCATCGACAGGGCCCACGCCAAGGGCATGAAGGTCTTCTTCGACGTCATCACCAACCACACCGCCGACGTCGTCGACTACCGGGAGAAGTCCTACGACTACCTCTCCAAGGGCGCGTTCCCGTACCTGACGAAGGACGGCGAACCGTTCGACGACGCCGACCACGCGGCCGGCGGCGCGAAGTTCCCGGCGGTGGACGCCGCCTCCTTCCCGCGGACCCCGACGGTGCCCGCCGCGAAGAAGAACGCCAAGGTCCCGTCCTGGCTCAACGACCCGACGATGTACCACAACCGCGGCGACTCCACCTACGCCGGCGAGTCGACGACGTACGGCGACTTCTCCGGACTGGACGACCTGTGGACCGAACGGCCCGAGGTCGTCGCCGGGATGGAGAAGATCTACCAGCGCTGGGTGCGCGACTTCGACATCGACGGCTTCCGGATCGACACCGTGAAGCACGTGAACATGGAGTTCTGGACCCAGTGGGCGACGGCGCTGGACGCCTACGCGAAGAAGCAGGGCCGTGACGACTTCTTCATGTTCGGCGAGGTCTACTCCGCCGACACGTCGATCACCTCGCCGTACGTCACCCGGGGCCGCCTCGACGCGACGCTCGACTTCCCCTTCCAGGAGGCGGCCCGTCAGTTCGCCTCCCAGGGCGGCAGCGCGAAGAAGCTCGCGGCCGTCTTCGGCGACGACTACAAGTACACGACCGACAAGGCCAACGCGTACGAGCAGGTCACCTTCCTCGGCAACCACGACATGGGCCGCATCGGGTACTTCCTGAACCAGGACGACCCGAAGGCGACCGACGCCGAACTGCTCGCCAAGGACGAGCTCGCCAACGAGGTGATGTTCCTCAGCCGCGGCAACCCGGTCGTCTACTACGGCGACGAACAGGGCTTCACCGGCGCCGGCGGCGACAAGGACGCCCGCCAGACGATGTTCGCCTCCCGCACGGCCGACTACCTCGACGACGACGAGATCGGCACCGACCGCACCCACGCGAGCGACGCCTACGACACCGGTGCGCCGCTGTACCGCCGGATCGCAGCCCTGTCCAAGCTCCGCAAGGCCCACCCGGCCCTCGCGGACGGCGTCCAGACCGAGCGTTACGCGGCCGACGGCGCCGGCGTCTACGCCTTCTCCCGCAACGGCCTCGGCAAGGACGCGACCGAGTACGTGGTCGCCTTCAACAACGCCCGCACGGCGAAGGAGGCGACGTTCGCCACCGGTTCCGCGAACACCGCGTTCCGCGGGATCTACGGCACCGGCAGGACGGTCACCGCCGGCGCGGACCGGAAAATCACCGTAACCGTTCCCGCAGGTTCGGCCGTCGTGTTCCAGGCCGCCCGCAGGCCGCACGCCCCCGCGGTCAGGCCCACGGTCTCCCTGCACGCCCCCGCCGCGGGCGCCACCGGCACCGTCGAGCTGAGCGCCGACGTCGCCGGCGGACAGCTCAACCGGGTCGTCTTCGCCGCCCAGACCGGAAACGGCGCCTGGCGGACCCTCGGCTCCGCCGACCACGCCCCCTACAAGGTCACGCAGACCATCGGCGAGGACGTGCCGGCCGGCACACCCCTGCGCTACAAGGCCGTGGCGATCGACTCGGCGGGCCGCACCGCGAGCGCGACGGCGACGAGCGTGGCCGGCGCCCCGCCCGCCGAGGAGGCGCCCACCGCCTCCTCCCGTGACTACGCGATCGTCCACTACAAGCGCACCGACGGCGACTACGGCGACTGGAGTCTGTACGCCTGGGGCGACCTGGCCGACGGGGAGGCGACCACCTGGCCCGCCGGCCACCCCTTCACCGGCCGGGACGCCTACGGCGCCTTCGCCTACGTCAAGCTCAAGCCGGGCGCCTCGAGCGTCGGCTTCCTCGTCATCGACGAGGACGGCGACAAGGACGTCTCCGCCGACCGCACGATCGACGTCACCGCGACCGGCGAGGTCTGGATCGAGCAGGGCTCGGCGGACGTCCGCACGGAGCGGCCCGCCTATCCGGCACAGGACGCAGCCAAGGCCGTCCTGCACTACCACCGCGCCGACGGGGACTACGACGGCTGGGGTCTGCACACCTGGACGGGGGCCGCGAACCCCACCGAATGGTCGAGCCCGCTGAAGCCGGCGCGGACCGACGCCTACGGCGCGGTCTTCGAGGTGCCGCTCGCCGCGAACGCCACCAGCCTCAGCTACATCCTGCACAAGGGCGACGACAAGGACCTGCCCTCCGACCAGTCGCTGAATCTGACGAGCACGGGCCACGAGGTGTGGCTGCTGAACGGCCGGGAGGAGTACCTGCTCCCGCAGCCCGCGGGATCGGCCGCCGCGCTCGACCTCACCACCTCCAAGGCGGTGTGGATCGACCGGAACACGGTCGCCTGGAACGGCTCGCCGGCCGCCGCCTCCACCCAGCTGCTGTACAGCGACAAGGGCGCGATCGCCGTCGAGGACGGCACACTGACCGGCGCGGCCAAGTGGCTCCGGCTGACGAAGACCACCCTGACCGACGCCCAGAAGGCGAAGTTCCCGCACCTCGGGGCCTACACCGCCTGGTCCGTCGACCCGCGGGACCGCGCCCGGGTGCGCGGGGCGCTGACCGGCCAGGTCGTGGCCTCGCAAAGAGCGGTGACCGGCGCGGTGCTGTCGGCCACGGGGGTGCAGATCGCCGGCGTGCTGGACGACCTGTACGCCGGGGCCGCCGCCGCCCGGCTCGGGCCGACCTTCCACAAGGGCCGTCCCACACTGGCGGTCTGGGCCCCGACGGCCCAGCAGGTGTCCCTGGAGCTCGGCGGCTCCACCGTGAAGATGAAGCGGAACGACGCGACCGGCGTCTGGTCCGTGACCGGCCCCGGGTCGTGGAAGAACAAGCCCTACCGGTACGCCGTGACCGTGTGGGCGCCCGGCGCCGGCAAGGTCGTCGTCAACAAGGTCACCGACCCCTACTCGGTCGCCCTCACCACCGACTCCGAGCGCAGTCTCGTCGTCGACCTGGACGACAGGTCGCTGGCCCCGGGCGGCTGGTCGACGCTCGCCAAACCGAAGGCCGTCCCGCTCAGGGACGCCGAGATCCAGGAACTGCACGTCCGGGACTTCTCCGTCGCGGACACCACCGTGCCCGCGCGCGACCGGGGCGGCTACCTGGCCTTCACCGACCGCGGCAGCGACGGCTCGAAGCACCTGCGGGAGCTGGCGGCGGCGGGCACGTCGTACGTCCATCTGCTGCCCGTCTTCGACATCGCCACCATCGCCGAGAAGAAGGCCGACCAGGCCGCCCCCGCATGCGACCTCGCCTCCTACCCCGCGGACTCCGAGAAACAGCAGGAATGCGTTTCCGCGGCCGCCGCGAAGGACGCCTACAACTGGGGCTACGACCCGTACCACTACACGGTCCCCGAGGGGTCCTACGCCACCGACCCCGACGGGACGGCCCGTACCGTCGAGTTCCGCAAGATGGTGAAGGCGCTCAACGAGGACGGCCTCCGGGTCGTCATGGACGTCGTCTACAACCACACGGCGGCCAGCGGACAGGCCCGCACCAGCGTCCTCGACCGGATCGTGCCCGGCTACTACCAGCGGCTGCTCGCCGACGGCTCGGTCGCCACGAGCACCTGCTGCGCCAACACGGCGACCGAGAACGCCATGATGGGCAAGCTGGTCGTCGACTCCGTCGTCACCTGGGCCAAGGAGTACAAGGTCGACGGCTTCCGCTTCGACCTCATGGGACACCACCCGAAGGCCAACATCCTCGCCGTGCGCAAGGCGCTCGACGCGCTGACCCCCGCCGAGGACGGCGTCGACGGCAAGAAGATCATCCTCTACGGCGAGGGCTGGAACTTCGGCGAGGTCGCCGACGACGCCCGCTTCGTGCAGGCCACGCAACGGAACATGGCGGGAACCGGTGTCGCGACGTTCTCCGACCGCGCGCGGGACGCCGTCCGCGGCGGCGGCCCGTTCGACGAGGACCCCGGCGTGCAGGGCTTCGCCTCCGGTCTCTACACCGACCCCAACTCCTCAAAGGCCAACGGCACCCCCGCCGAGCAGCGGACGCGACTGCTGCACTACCAGGACCTCATCAAGGTCGGGCTGTCCGGGAACCTGGCCGCGTACCGCTTCTCCGACGCCGACGGCAAGGAGGTCACCGGCGCCGAGGTCGACTACAACGGTGCCCCGGCCGGCTACGCCGACGCACCCGGCGACGCCCTCGCCTACGCCGACGCGCACGACAACGAGTCGCTGTTCGACGCCCTCGCCTACAAGCTGCCGGCCGGCACCTCCGCCGCCGACCGCTCCCGTATGCAGGTGCTCGCCCTGGCGACCGCCGCCCTCTCCCAGGGCCCGGCGCTGTCCCAGGCCGGCACCGACCTGCTGCGCTCGAAGTCCCTGGACCGCAACTCCTTCGACAGCGGCGACTGGTTCAACGCGATCCACTGGGACTGCGCGGCCGGCAACGGCTTCGGCCGCGGACTGCCCCCGGCCGCCGACAACGCGTCCAAGTGGCCCTACGCCAAGCCCCTGTTGACCTCGGTCGAGGTGGGCTGTCCGCAGATCACGGCGGCCTCCGCGGCCTACCGGGATCTGCTGCGGATCCGCACCACGGAGAAGGCGTTCTCCCTCGGGTCGGCCGCACAGGTGCAGGCGCATCTGTCCTTCCCGCTGTCCGGCGAGAAGCAGACACCCGGAGTGATCACCATGGAGCTCGGCGACCTGGTCGTCGTGTTCAACGCGACGCCCACCGCGCAGCAGCAGACGGTCGGCGGGCTCGCGGGCGCGGGATACCGGCTGCACCCGGTGCAGTCGGCGGGTGCGGACGCCACCGTGCGTGCCTCGTCGTACGACAGGGCGTCCGGCACGTTCGCCGTACCGGCCCGGACCGTGGCGGTGTTCGCCAGGACGACGCGCTAGGGCGAATCCGCGACGCACGACCCCGGTGGAGCAGACCGAAGCCCCGGCCCGGTCTGCTCCACCGGCGCGTTCGCAGGCGACGAGAGCCGGCGAACCCGACCGGCGGCACTAGGGTGATCCCGAGACCCAGAACAGGAGTGCCCATGCCGCAGATCACCGTCGACTACTCGAGCACCATGGACCCGGCCTTCGACCGCGCCGGCTTCGCGCGGGCCCTGCACACCTCGGTGGTCGAGATCGCTGCCGCCAAGCCGGAGGCCTGCAAGACCCTGTTCCGGCCGGCCGAGTTCACCGCGTTCGGCTACGACGATCCCGAGGAGCGGGGGCACGCCGTCGTGCACGTCACGCTGGGGCTGCTCGCCGGCCGCTCCGACGAGACCAAGACGAAGCTGACCGAGAGCGTGCTGGAGCTGCTGCGCGCGCATGTGGCGGACGGCGGTTTCGTGCTGCACGCCTCCGCCGAGGTGCGCGACCTCGACCCGTCGTACCGCAAGTACGAGAGCTGACGCCTCAGGAAGCGAGGGCGATGAGCCGGGCGGTCAGGTCGCCGAACGGACCGTCGGCCGGCTCGCCGCCCAGCACGGGCCGCAGCAGTGTGCGCAGCTCGTCGTCGAAGGCGGCACTGACGGCGGTGAGTGCCGCGAAGTCGTGCACGAGCTGGACCTCCAGCTCCTCGCGCGGGATGCGCCGCCCGTCCAGCCAGATCAGCGCGGTCGACTCGGCGAGCGAGATCCAGGAGCGGACGACGAGTTCCAGCCGCGGCGGCGGATCGGACACGTCCAGATGCGACAGGATCTGTTCGTAGGCGATCTGGCGCACGGAGTCGACGAGTGCGTTCGTGGTCGACGAGCCGACCGCCGGTCCGCCGCGCATCAGTGCCGAGAAGCCGGGACCGTGCGCGTCGACGAAGTCGAAGAACCGGTGCATCACGCGCAGCAGCCGGGCGCCGAGCGGCCCTTCGTGCGGCTCGGTGAACCGTCCCGCAAGGTCTTCCGAAGCCCGCTTCAACGCGGCCTCGTACAGACTGAGTTTGCCGGGGAAGTAGTGGTAGACGAGCGGCCGGGAGATACCGGCGGCCGCGGCTATCTCGTCGATGGAGACATCGTCGGGCGAGCGCTGGGCGAACAGGTCGAGGGCGACGCCGATCAGCTGCTGCCGACGCTCCTCGACGCCCATTCTGCGGCGGACCCCGGTAGTCATGCGAACACCTTACCGATCGGATCCGGACTCCAATCGACCGGATCCGTGCACGCGTTCCCCTTGATCCCTCGCACGCGCGATCACCGCCTCCGCGCAGGTCCGGCACCATGCGCTCGCGGCGCCCAGGTCCGCGGCCCCGTCGACCCCGGCCCGTTCAGCCGGTACCGCCGACCTCGCCCGCGCGGTGCGGGACGGTGTGGGGGCGGGGCAGCGCGGCTCAGCGCAGTCCGCTGATCGCGCGTCCGTCCGAGAGCTTGCCCTCCAGGCCGGCCTGGGCCCCCTGCTTCGCGGGCAGCGTCAGCAGATGCCCCTGCCCGGACCCGCGCACCGCGCCCGTCGTGCGGATGGACGTCGTCTGCCGGTCGCCCGCCGCGAGCAGATACCAGCGGCCGCCCTTCGACTTCCACAGCACCCCGGCCAGCACGTGCGGGTCGCGCGGCCCGCACGCCGGCACGTCCCCGGCCTTCGCCACCGCCGCCCCGAAGATGCCGCCCGGGCTGTGGAACTGCGCCAGCACCCGGCTCCCGTCGCCGCGCCAGGTCTCCGCCCGGGTGCACACCCAGGACGCCGATCCGCTCGCGTCCGGCAGCGGCTGCCGGGTGTACGCCCAGGCGTTGACCGTCCGCACGCCCTGACCGCGCGCGTCGCTCAGCGAGCAGGCGAACGGGGCCCAGGTCCGCAGCGCCTGTGCGCCGGTCGCCTCCCGAGGCGCGGCCGGACGGCCGGCGGTCAGCCGGGCGGGGACGAGTTCGGCGAGGTCGCTGTAGACACGGGTGCCCAGGGCGTCGGTCAACAGGAGGACGTTCCACGTCGTGCAGGCCCCGGCCCGGGCGGCCGGGCTGGCCAGCGGCGAGGTGACGCCGTCGGTCAGGGTCAGGTCCATCACCCCGGCGCCCGGCTTCGTCAGGTCCCGCTCGCCGGCCTTCGTGACCCAGGGGGCCGTCAGATAGCGGACGTTGCCGTCGGCCCGGCCCAGCACCAGCGCACCCGCGTCGGTGCCGGACGCGCCGTCGACCCGGGCGAAGTCGAGAGCCGCCCCGGCGGTGCCGTCCTTCGGCTCGGCGTAGCGGGCGATGCGCAGCCCGTCGTAGAGGATCACCACGCGCGCGGCGTCGACCTCGCCCGCGTAGAGGAGCTGGGGCGGTCCCGCGGGGCCGCCGGAGGGGGTGTCCGGGGTGGACGAGACCTGGACGGTCGCGCCGGGCCGGGCCCAGACGGCGAGCGCGCGGCGCAGCAGGGCGCTGTCGCCGGTGAGGGGACCGCGCGCGGGCCACACCGAGAAGTCGGTGCGGGGCGAGGTCTTCCAGGCGGCGGGGGAGATCTTCACCAGCCGCCCCGGGTCGAGGGCGGCCTCGGCGGCCGGATTCTGCGCGTAGGCCGGAGCGGCCGCGCCGTCGGGCCCCCAGCCGTCTCCGGGCAGCGCGACCAGTGCGCCGCACACGGCGAGCGCGGCCACGGCGGCGAGGGCCGCCCTGCCGTGCTGGCGCCGGCGCGTGAGGTCGGTGGGCCGGGCCTGCAGCGCGCAGGGGTCGAACTCGGGGGAGCCGAGCAGCGGGTACTGCGCGGCCGGGACCTCGGCGGCCTCGCGCAGGGCCGCCGTCACGTCGGAGCCGTGGACGCCGGAGCCGGTCAGCACCGCGCGGACATCGCCGTCGGGCAGCTTCTCCAGCCCGCGCAGGACGCAGGCGGCGCGGGCCGGTCCGGACAGGTCGGCGAGCCGCTGGTCGAGGGCGAGCTCGTCGGCGCCCCCGGAGCGGGGGAAGAGGCGCAGGCCCCATACCTGGGGCAGCAGCGGCGGCAGTTGCGCGCGCTTCGGCCACGCCCGCAGCCTCGTCGGCGCCCCCGCCTCCAGCGCGGCACGGACCACCTGGAGCCGGACGTAGGCGTACCCGGGGTCGCCGTCACGGCCGGTGGACTGGGCGGGGATGACGGGAGCCGAGGCGCGGCGGCGTGGCAGGGCGCGCTGGACGAGGGCGTGGGCGCTCAGGACGCGCCGGCCGCGACCGAGCGCGGGCGGCAGCACCAGATAGGCGAGCCGGACGAGACGCGGATAATGCTCGACGAGGGCGGCCTCGGCCTGCTCGACGTCGATGGTCCGGCCGGCGGAGGACCGGGGCGCGGGGCGGGGGGCGACATCTCGTGACTGCACGTCCACCAGAACGAGCGAACCGGGCGATGGTCACCCCTGTGGAGCAACGGCCGCGCACGGGGCACACCGGGTATTTTGAGCGCGCCGGGCACGGGAGCCGTATCCAGGGCGAGGCTCTTGCAGGGAGGAACAGATGAAGGTGACCCGACCGATGCTCGCCGCGGCGGCCGCGGCGGCGGCGCTGCTGCTGGCGGGATGCGCGTCCGGCGACAAGGAGGCCGCCGTTCCGAAGACGGCCACCGGCAGCCTGGAGCACATAGCCGCCGAGGTGAAGTGCACCCCGGACATGCAGACCGACGCGGACGAGATCCGCCAGGCCGTCTGCAAGAACGCCGACGGCAAGTTCATCCTGGCGACCTTCGCCACCGACCGCGGCCAGCGCGATTGGATCAACTCGGCGAAGGACTACGGCGGTCACTACCTCGTCGGCCGCAAGTGGGTGGCCGTGGGGGAGACCAGCACGGTGACGGCGCTGCGCACCACGCTCGGCGGCGACATCGAGGAGGGCACCGACCACGGCGCGCACAAGGAGTCCGGCGGCGCGACCCACTCCAGCCACTGAAGTCCTCCGCGCGACGGCGGAAGCCGGAGCGCGGAGCACGAGGCGTACGGACAGCAGACGGACGGCATACGAAAACCGGCGGTGGGAGATCCCACCGCCGGTTCTCGTATGCGTGCTAGGCCGGTGTCACTGGCACTGCTGGCCCTTGTTGACGCAGTTCGCGATCTTGTTGTTCAGCTGCGCGTTCATCACGTTGATGAAGTCGTCGTGGTCGGTGGACGGCTTGTGGAGCTGCTCCGGGAAGCCGTCGACCGCGTAGGCGTTCTTGACCTGGCCGTTCTGGATGACCGGGGCGGGAACCGCGTACACGAGACGCATGGTCAGCTGCGGGATCGCCTTGAAGCCGTTCTGGCAGTTGCCGTTGGCGTCGGCGAAGGCGACGTGCGTGCGGTGGTTGGCCGAGTCGATGTTCTTGCCGTCCCAGCAGCTCTGGAAGGCGAACGTGCGGACCACGTTGCTGCCCTGCGGGCAGATCGGGTACTGCTCGGTCAGCTGGACCTTGTTCTCGAAGCCGGTGCAGCTCCAGTGCGCGTTGGCGTTCGCCAGACCGTTGGTGGTGGTCTTGGCGTCACCGGTGATGATGCGCAGGAACTGCGGCATCGCGACGACCTTGGCCTTCGGGCTGCCGACGAACTTGATCTCCGCCTGCTTGGCCTTCAGGACCTTGCCGACGTTGCCTTCCTTGCCACCGCCGTCCCGGTTCTGGTCGAACTCCTTCGTGCCGTCCTGGACACGCAGCACCGGCCAGTAGTAGGACGACTTGTCCTGCTGGTTCTGGCAGGAGGTCTGGGCGGCCGCGAACGTGTTGTTGTTGGCGAAGGCGTCGTTCGACTGGTTGCCGACGTAGTCGTGCAGGTGGTGCGCGCCGTTGGTCACGCCGGGCGCCACGATGACGTTGTCGGTGTTGAACTTGTTGTTGGCGTTGACGCCGCAACGGCTGGTGAACGTACCGGTCGAGGCCTGGCCGTTCTTGCGGGGCTTGGCCTTGACGTTGGCCTGGACCTTCGTGATGTCGACGAAGTCCGACGCCACGGGGCCGTTGCCGGCCTGGCCGCCGTTGCCGCCCTGCTGGCCGCCGTTCTGCTGACCGCCGTTCTGCTGGCCGCCGTTGTTGTTGTTCTGGCCGCCGTTCTGCTGGCCGCCGTTGTTGTTGTTCTGACCGCCGTTCTGCTGGCCGCCGTTGTTGTTGTTCTGACCGCCGTTGTTCTGCTGGCCGCCGTTGTTGTTCTGCCCGCCCTGGCCGGCGTTGGTGTTGTTCGCCGCCTGCGTGGTGCAGGCCGCGAGCTGGCTCAGCGAGTTGTCGAACTGGCCGCCGGCGCGCTGGATGTTGATGCGGATCCGGTCGATCGTGGCCCCCCGCTTCTCCTTGAGGGGGCCGACGATCGCGTTCTGGACGAAGCCGGGGTCACCGGCCTGGGCCTGACGCGTCGACGCGAGCCGGGTGTACGCCTCGGTGATCTGCTTGTCGAGGTTGGCCAGCTCTGTCGCGACGCCCTGCTTGGCCCCGTTGGGCACGCTCGTCAGCTTCTGCCCCACATCCGGGCAGGAGATGGTGGCCACCTGTGCGGCCGCGTTGGCGGCCTTGGTCTGGTTCTGACCCGAGTTGTTCGATTCGTGCGCCGAAGCGTAGAAGTTCGCCCAGATCAGCCCGCCCCCGCCGAGCGCTAGGGCCGCCGATGCTGCCACGGCCTTCGTGGCCATCGACGAACGGCGTTTACGTGTGTTGCGTCCCATGGAACTCCTCTGACTTCCTTGCGGGGCAGCATCGAGGCGCCCGACAGGAGTGAAGCTGAAGCTGCCCCCTCCTTTACGCACGACGCCTCACAGGTGTTCAGCCCGCTCAGAAATTGATGAGAATCCCGTACGGCCAAACAACCCCAAATCCACCGTGGGACGCAGCAGTTGGCGGGCTCAGCGACCCCGGTCCAGATAGGCCAGCACCGCCAGTACCCTGCGGTTGTCGTCGTCGGAGACCTCCAGGCCCAACTTCACGAAGATGTTCGCGGTGTGTTTGGCGACGGCCCGCTCGGTCACGACCAGTTTGCCTGCGATCGCCGCGTTCGACCGTCCCTGCGCCATCAGTTCCATGACCTCCCGTTCGCGCGGGGTGAGCCGGTCCACCGGACCCTGCCCGTCGTGCGAGCGCCGGGCCAGCAGCTGCTGGATCACCTGGGGGTCCATCGCCGTCCCGCCGGCCGCCACCCGCCGAACGGAGTCGACGAACTGCTCCGCGTCGAACACCCGGTCCTTCAGCAGATAGCCGACGCCGCCGCTGCCGTCCGCGAGCAGTTCGCGCGCGTACAGCTGCTCCACGTGCTGGGAGAGGACGAGCACCGGCAGTCCGGGCCGGTCCCGGCGGGCCCGGAGCGCGCACTGCAGGCCCTCGTCCGTGTGCGTGGGCGGGAGCCGGACGTCGACCACCGCGACGTCCGGCTCCAGCTCGGCGAGGGCACGCTCCAGTTCGGGCCCGGTCTCGACGGCGGCGGCGATCTCGAAGTCGTAGGCCTCCAGCAGCCGGACGAGACCGTCCCGCAGCAGGAAGAGGTCCTCGGCTAGGACAACACGCAAGGGATCTCCATGGTCACCATGGTGGGACCGCCGGCAGGAGAGCTGACGGCCAGGACGCCGTCGAATGTACCCAGTCGCCGTTCGAGGCCGGCCAGCCCCGTGCCCGCCCCGATCGCCGCGCCGCCTTTGCCGTTGTCGGTGACGGAGATCCGCAGACTGCCGTCCGAGTGACGCAGGTCGACCCAGACCCGGTCCGCTCCGGAGTGCTTGATCGCGTTGGTGAGCGCCTCGCTCACCGCGAAGTAGGCCGCCGACTCCACCGGCGCCTCGGCCCGGCCCGCGAGCTCCACGTCGACCTCCGTCGCGACCGGCAGCCGCAGCGCCAACGCCCGCACGGCGTCGCCCAGCCCGCGTTCGGCGAGCACCGGCGGGTGGATGCCGCGCACCAGGTCGCGCAGCTCGGAGAGGGCCTCGGCGGACGACTGACGGGCCTGCGCGAGCAGTTCCTTGGCCTTCTCGGGGTTCTTGTCGACGAGCATCTCGACGGTGCCGAGGTCCATGCCCATCGCCACCAGCCGGGCCTGGGCGCCGTCGTGCAGATCCCGCTCGATGCGCCGCAGCTCGGCGGCGGAGGTGTCCACGGCGTCCCGCCGGGTCTCGGTCAACACCCGCACGCGTTCGGCGAGTTCGGCCTGACTGGGGGAGAGCATCGCCTTGGTGAGGCGGAAGTGGGTCTGGAAGGCGCTCACGGCGTACCGGTGCGCGACGACGAGGACGACGGCGGCCAGGGCGGCGGCGCCGAACGCCGTGGTCCGGTCGCTGACCGGCACGAAACCGTACCAGTACGGTCCGTACTCGCCGTAGGGTCCGCCCGTCATCGTCCGCCACAGCCCCAGCGGCAGCGCGAACCCCTCCAGGGGATAGAGGACCAGGACGGCGGGCAGCAGCGCGGTGACGAACCCGGCCGTCATGTCGACCGGCAGCCACCGCAGGTCCCGCCAGGTCGCGGGGTCCCGCAGCAGCGCGAAGGTGAGCGTCCACGGGTTCGCGGTCTCGGGCGCCGGCCGGTACGCCGACGGGATGCTCACCCCGCCCCAGCGCGCCGAGAGCGCTCGTCGCCGGTCGGCGAAGGCGCGCACGCCCTTCACCACGTACGGCGTGGTGACGAGGCCGACCCCGATCGGTATCAGCGCCATGGACACGAGGGAGAGGCAGAAGCCCAGGATGCTCAGCGGCAGCGACACCACGGCGAGCGCGAGCCCCCGCACAGCGGCGAGCGCCATCCCCCGTGCCCTCGAACCGACGTCGCCGCTCTTCGTGTGGGTGTTCATGCCGTCAGTCTGGCCGAGCCCGGACCGGCGGTCACTGGCCGAAGCCCCCGGTCAGGGGGTGGTGCCAGATACACCCTCAGCGTCCGCCGGGCCCTTCGCCGCGGCGAGCACTTTCGCCTCCAGCTCCGGGTCGAGGCCCTTGCGGGTCCGGTCGGGACGCTGGGGCGCGATGCCGCCGATGGACGCCAGCCAGCTCCAGGTGTCGGCGACGGTCTCCTCCACCGGACGGCAGGACAGGCCCGCTCCCACCGCCCGTGAGACGTCCGCCGCGTGCAGAGCGTCGTGCATGTCGGTGCCCGGCGGCACCCACACGGGCAGTTCGGTCCACGGCTCGATTCCGGCGCCGAGGACGATCTCCGGCGCCGTCCACCGCAGTTCGGCGTCCGAGCCGGTCGCCCGTACGCAGGCCTCCAGCAGTTCGCCCATCGTGGCGTGACCCTGCGGGCTCATCAGGTTGTACGGCCCGCTCAGCCCCTGCCCGATCGCGCCGAGGATCCACTCGGCGAGATCGCGGACGTCGACGTACTGCAGGGGCAGGCCGTGCGGACCGGGTGCGAGGACCGGGCCGCCGCGGGCGATCCGGGTCAGCCACCAGGGCAGCCGCCCGACGTTCTCGTACGGGCCGAGGATCAGCCCGGCCCGTACCAGGACGGAGTCGTCCGCGCCGAAGGCGTCGACGACCGCAAGCTCACCGCCCCGCTTGTCCTTGACGTAGTCGCTCTGTTCGGCGTCGGCGGCGGCTCCCTGCACGAGGGGGGCGTCCTCGGCGTACCCGGCGGGCGGGGCCCAGGCGTACACCGAGCAGCTCGACACGTACACGTATCGCCCGGCGCGGCCCCGCAGCAGCCGCGCCGTCTCGTGCACCGCACGGGGCGCCGCCGACCATGTGTCGACGACGGCGTCCCAGTCGCCGTCGGCCAGGGCGGCGAGGCCCCCGGGCGCGGTCCGGTCGCCGGTCAGCGACCGGGCGCCGGGAACGGGCGCCTGCCGTCCCCGGTTGAGGACCGTCACCTCCCAGCCGCGCCCGAGGGCCGCCTCGACGACGGCCCGTCCCGCGAACTCCGTTCCACCCAGCACCAGAAGTCTCATGCCGGTGACTGTGCCCGGTGCACGCCCCGAACGGAACCGCGCTCTGCCGTCGGCAGAGGGAACGGATCAGCGGGCGGTCGGCGGGGTGTACTTGTAGCCGACGCGGCGCACCGTCTGGATGGACTGGCGGTGCCGGGCGCCCAGCTTGCGGCGCAGTCGGGCGATGTGGACGTCGACCGTGCGGCCGTCCCCGACATGGCCGTAGCCCCACACCGTGGTGACGAGCTGGTCGCGCGTGTGCACCCGCTCGGGGTGGGCGACAAGGTGGGCGAGCAGCTCGAACTCCAGGTAGGTGAGGTCGAGTCGCTGTCCGTCGACCTCGGCGGTGCGCTGCACGGGGTCGACGCGCACGAGGGGTTCGCCGGCCGCGCCGGTGTCGGCCGGGGCCCGGTCCGGCACTGCCACCGGCAGGAACGGCGGCTGCTGGTCGGCCGGGACGAGCACCAGGTAGCCGATCATGGGCGGCCGGCCGGGCAGGCTGGGCAGCGTGTGCTGCGGGGCGGGCAGCCAGGTGGCGCCCGGCGGCAGGAAGTCCGCGACGTCCACCACCTCGTCCCGGTCGACGGCGCGCAGCCGGTGCCGGGCGGAGCCGCCCGGGGCGGGGGAGGCGGGGGAGGGAGCGGCGGAGAGGGAACGAGTGGTCGCCATGAGAGGTCAGCTCTTTCGCGCGAGGAGTTCGTCGGAAGGGACGTACGTCGTGCGCGCTGGCCGAAGGCCGGGGTGTACGGCTTTAGAGGGCCGGCGCGTTCGTCGCGCGGCAACACACCCGGTCGAAGTCGTGGTGCTGACGGGAGGGCCAGAAGGGCTCGAGGTCATGGCGACCCGTCGCGGTGTGCTTCTGGAAGGTGGCCATGGCCCCATTGAAGCAGACACCTGCCCGCAACAGGAGAGTCCTCTCACAGCTTGGACGCGTCCTCGGCGTGAACTCCGCCTCAGTCAGCTGCTCGGCTGCCCGGCTCCCCGGGCGGTGCGGGATACGCGCAAGGGGCGCCCGCCGACTCGGCGGACGCCCCTTGCGGGAGTTCGGGGGATCAGACCTGGCCGGCCTTCTCCAGCGCCGAGCAGCAGGTGTCCACGATCAGACGGGTCACCAGGTACGGGTCGACGTTGGCGTTCGGACGGCGGTCCTCGATGTAGCCCTTGCCGTCCTTCTCGACCTGCCACGGGATGCGGACCGAGGCGCCGCGGTTGGAGACGCCGTAGGAGTACTCGTTCCACGGGGCGGTCTCGTGCAGGCCCGTCAGACGGTCGTCGATGCCGGCGCCGTAGTTCTTGACGTGGTCGAGCGGCTTGGAGCCCTCACCGAGCGACTCGCACGCGGTGATGATCGCGTCGTAGCCCTCGCGCATCGCCTTGGTGGAGAAGTTGGTGTGCGCGCCGGCGCCGTTCCAGTCGCCCTTGACCGGCTTGGGGTCGAGGGTGGCGGAGATGCCGAAGTCCTCGGCGGTGCGGTAGAGCAGCCAGCGGGCCACCCACAGGTGGTCGGAGACCTCCAGCGGGGAGACCGGGCCGACCTGGAACTCCCACTGGCCGGGCATGACCTCGGCGTTGATGCCGGAGATCGCGAGGCCGGCGGCGAGACAGTTGTCGAGGTGGGCCTCGACGACGTCGCGGCCGAAGATCTCGTCCGCGCCGACGCCGCAGTAGTAACCGCCCTGCGGGGCCGGGAAGCCGCCCTTGGGGAAGCCGAGCGGGTAGCCGTCCTGGAAGAACGTGTACTCCTGCTCGATGCCGAAGATCGGCTCCTGCGCGCCGAACTTCGCGGCGACCTCGGCGAGCGCGGCACGGGTGTTGGACTCGTGGGGCGTCATGTCGATGTCGAGGACCTCGCACAGGACGAGGATGTCGTCGCCGCCGCGGATCGGGTCGGGGCAGGTGAAGACCGGCTTGAGGACACGGTCCGAGGAGTGGCCCTCGGCCTGGTTCGTGGAGGACCCGTCGAAGCCCCAGATCGGCAGCTCCTCGAGACCGGCGGGCTCGCCCCCGATGATCTTCGTCTTGGAACGGAGCTTCGCCGTCGGCTGGGTGCCGTCGATCCAGATGTACTCAGCCTTGAAGGTCACGGGCCACTTCCTTCGGGGGTGTGTCTGACGCACTTCGCGGGTGCTGCGGCGCTGCGGCACTGGGGCGCCGCCTGTTTGTCCGGAAGCTTGTCAACAGGCGATTTCCCGGTCATTGCTCGAATGTGAACCCCGTGTTACCTGGTGGTTCTGTGGCACGGCTCACGGCGTGAGGCGGCGGCCGGGCCCATCGTCGCCGCCGCCGGGAGCGGCCGTCCCGGCCCGGCGGCGTCTCGTATGCGACGGGAGTGAACGGTCCGCAGGGGGGCATCCGGGGCGTCAGTCACTCTCCGCGGCGGCCCGGAGCACCCCCTCCAGGAAACCGTGGACCGCGGCCCGCTCCCGCTCGTCGTACCCGCCCAGCAGCTCGGCCACCCGGCTGATGAGCGGGCCGAAGAAGGCCTGGCCCAGTTCCACCGCACGCTCGTCCAGCTCGATGACGACCTTGCGCCGGTCCGCGGTCCCGCGTGCCCGCCGGACGTGCCCGGCGCGCTCCAGGCGGTCGACGAGCGCGGTGGCGCCCGCCGAGTTCAGCCCGAGCGCGGCGCCGAGCCGCCCGGCGGTGACCTCATCGGCGGCCCTGCGCGCGTCCATGAGGACGATCAGCGCGCGGACGTCCGTCGGGTCCATGCCGTGCAGGTACGCGAACCGGGCGCTGTGCAGCCCCAGTTCGACCGTCACCGCACGCAGCAGATGGACGGTCTCCAGCTCCGGACGCTCGGTCGGCATACGGCGGCTCTCCTCCGGATATCATCTCGCTCGGCGATTCTCTCGCTCGGCGAGATGATAACGGAGGGCAGGAAGACTCCATGGGCGGGGAACCGTGCGCGGCGGTGCGTCAGGGCGGACGGACCGTGTGAGCGGCGGTACTTCATGAGCGGGGAGACTCCATGAGCGGGTACGACGACGGTGCTTTCCAGGCGGCCTACGACAAGGTGATGGCCAGGTGGCCGGCCGACCGCGAGGCCGTGCGGGTCCCCACCCCGTTCGGCACGGCCTACGTCAACGTCTGCGGCCCGCGCGACGCGCCCCCGCTGCTGCTCCTGCCCGGCGGCGGAGGCGCGACCTCCGCGTCCTGGTTCGCCCAGGCGGCCGAACTCGCGCGGGTGCGACGGGTGTACGCAGTGGACCTGGCGGGCGCGGCGGGGCGGACCGCGGCGAGCGGGGTGCGGACCGCCGCCGACCTCGACGACTGGCTTGACGCGGTGCTGGCGGGCCTGGAGATCGGGCGGACCGACGTCGGCGGTCACTCCTACGGCGGGTGGATCGCCCTCCGCCTCGCCCTGCGCGCCCCCGCCCGCGTACGCCGCCTGTTCCTCCTCGACCCGACCCAGTGCTTCGCCGGGTACGAGGCGGCGTACCTGCTGCGCGCCCTGCCGATGCTCGTGCGGCCCACCCCGCGCAGGGTGCGCGCCTTCCTGCGGTGGGAGACCGGGGGAGCGGCGCTGGACCCGGACTGGCTGCGGCTCCAGGAGGCGGCCGCCGGATTCCCGGCGGGGCGACCGGCCACCGGCCCGCGACCCTCGTCCGAGGCGCTGCGGGGGCTGCGTGCGCCGGTCCTGCTGCTCGTGGCCGCGAACAGCAGGACCCATGACGCGCGCACCCTGGCGGCCCGGGCGGGCGAGACGGTGCGCGAACTCGGGACGATCGTCCTGCAGGACGTCTCCCATCACGCGCTGCCGTCTGCCGCGCCCTCCGGAACGGGCCGCCGTCTCACCGGGTTTCTCGGCGGCTGAGCCTCACCCCACCTTCTCGATCACGGCCCGGCGGATCAGGAACTTGCCCGGTTCACGGACGAGTTCGAAGGCCGCGTCGTTGAGCAGGGCGCAGCTACCGGAGACCGAGGTCACCTCGACGGTCGTGGACTTGTTGTTGTCCAGGTTGGTGACCTTCAGCTTGGTCCCCGCCGGGAACTGGTTGCTCGACGCGGCCGGGGCCCCGCCCTCCCCGGAAAGGGTGACCGTGGAGCCGTTGCAGACCTGTTGACCGGAGGCGGCGCCGTTTCCCGCGTTGCCGTTGTTCCCGGTGCCGCCCGCAGGGGCGGAGGCCGCCTGCGAGGGCTGGGTCGCCTGGGCGCCGCCGCTCTGCGCCCCTCCGGCCTGGGTGCCGCCGGCCTGGGCGCCGCCCGTCTGGGAGTCCTGAGCCGACTCCCCGACGGCGCACCCGGACGCCTTCTGCTGCACCTTGATCTGCGTGATGACGGCCTCGCGGTTGGCGATGCGGGCCTGGGACTGGGCGTCCGGGGCCGCCCGCTGGCCGTCGATGAACTTCTGGTTGTTGCCGAGGGCGGTGGCGAGGCCCTGACACACCGTCGAGTTCGCGGCGGACAGCGGCGTGGCGTTCTGCGGGGTCTGGGCGGCGTTCGAGGTGTTCGCCATGGCGAAGGCGCCGCCGCCCGCGACCGCCGCCGCGCTGACGAGCAGCGCGATCTTCTTCTTCGTGCCGACAGTTCTCCTGCGCGACATGCGCGCCTCCTGAGAGGTAGGGGAGCGTACGCCGCTATGTACGAGATACCGAACGAGGTTGCTCAGAGACCCAGGAGTCAGCCCGAGTGGCGTGCGTCACACATCGCTGCCGCTGCCGCTGCCGCTGCCGCTGCCGCTGCCGCTGCCGCTACCGGGACAGCGCGTCCCGGACGGCCTCGTCGGTGCGGGCCACCACGGCGGTGCCGTCGTCGGCGGTGATGATCGGACGCTGGATGAGCTTCGGGTGAGCGGCGAGGGCCGTGATCCAGCGCCCGCGCGTGTCCGCGTCCCGCGCCCAGTCCCTCAGTCCCAGCTCCTCGGCCGCGGCCTCCTGGGTGCGGGTGATGTCCCACGGCTCCAGGCCGAGGCGGTCGAGCACCGCCTCGATCTCGTCCTCGGTCGGGACGTCCTCCAGGTAGCGGCGGACGGTGTAGTCGGCGCCCTCGGCGTCGAGCAGGGTGAGGGCGCTGCGGCACTTGGAACAGGCGGGGTTGATCCAGATCTCCATGCCGGTCACGGTAGCCCCGAAGCCGCCTCGGGAGGCAAGCCGGCCCGCGTCGTGGCGTCGCGGTTCGTCGCGTCGGCCCGCCACTGGCTCTGTTCGATTTCATCGCCGCCTCGCCCGCCTCACCCGAACCTGCTGTGACACGGCCGTAAAACCCTTACTCACCTGGACTTTTGACGGCCCGTTCAGGCCTGCGCGATGTCAGTCCCAGGCGGTAAACTGTAAGCAGTGTTCGAGGGTTGGCCGGAGATTCCGGACCGAGCCCTGACCGCGACAGGAGGATGCCTGTGCCCGCTGCCGCACTGAAGCCGAAGCCGTTGCCGACCCAGTCCACCGCGAAGCGTTCCGTCCAGCTCGACCTGCCCTACGGGCCGGTGCCGAAGCGGGCGTTGCCGCCCGGGCGGCCGCGCGAGTGGTACGTCATGCACAACCGTCGCCTCAAGGCCATGCGCCTCGCCATCGCCCTGCTCGACCTGGGCGTGTATATGCCGAACCAGGCCCGCAACGAGCGGATCCGCAGCACGGCGGAGCTGATCGGCCTGCATCCGCCGTCGGACACGACCTGCCACATGGTGCGGGCGCTGCTGCGGTACAGCCGGTGAGGCGGGCGCCGGGTGACATTACGCGCGACAACGCCACGCGCTTCCGCACCGGCACGCGCCGGTGCCGTGTGCCCGACCGGGGCCGCTGGACGTCTCCGCCGGTCCGCGTGAGCCGGTCGGCGCCGGCCGGTGGGCGAGGCCCGTACCCGGCCGGTGCGAGGCCCGGCGCGCGGGGTCAGCTCACCAGTTCCTTCTCCATCGGCGTCCTGAACCTCGGCGTCACCCGGGTCGGGCCCAGCCACGATGCCAGCGCCGCCGCCTGCGAGGCGATCGCCGCCTCGGCCTCGCTCCCCGCATCGCAGGGGTCCAGGATCCGCCACACGATCTCCCCGTCGGCCCGCTGCGCCCACGCGCCCACCACCCGGCCGTTCCACCACACCGTCGGTCCCACGTTCCCGCTGTAGTCGAACAGGGCGGGGCGCAGCTCCGGGGCCAGATACCAGTCCCGGCCCTGCCAGCCCATCGCCGTCGGGTCGAGGCCGGGCAGCAGGGCCGCCCACGGTTCGGCCGGCCCGGGCACGGCCTCCACGTCGTCGCCGAGGACGTACCCGGTGCCCTCGTCCAGGGCCACCGCGCGCGCCCCGATCGCCGTCAGAGCGCGGCGCACCTCCGTGACCCGCCAGCCCGTCCACCACTTCAGGTCGGCCTCCGTGGCCGGGCCGCACGCGGCGAGCCAGCGCCGCAGCAGGTCCGACTGGGCCTCGGCCGGGGCCAGTTCGGGATGCCGCGGAGCGAGGGCCCAGCGGAACTGGTTCGACGTGAACGAGCCCAGCGGGCGCCCCCTGACCACCTTGCCCTCCACCCCCAGCACCTTCAGCAGCCGTGTCCCCACGCTGTGCAGGCCCTCGTAGGGCTTGCCCGCCGCGTACACGAACCGCTCCCGCAGGCGCGGCTCCTCGGCGGCCAGCTCCCCCGACGTGGCCTGACCGAGACGGGCCAGCGCGGCCAGCGCCGACTCCTCGACCTCCTTCAGCCAGGCCGCGTCGGGGGCGCCCGCCGTCGCCATGTCCTTCAGCAGCTTGGCCCGCTCCCGCGCGGCGACCACGATGCCGGTCGAGGCGTGCACGACGCCCGTCGACCCGGTGGGGAACACGAAGACCGTGTGCCGCATACCGTGCATGCGCACGAGGGTGCGGTCGGCGTACAGCGCGCGGTCGGTCTGCGTCACCGTCTGCGCCGGGTCGGCCAGACGGGCGCCCACCGTCAGGTACACCGTCGCCGGGTCCGTGGCGTGCAGGGCGACCAGGGCGTCGGCCACCGCCTCCGGCGTCGTGACCCGAGCCCCGGGCGCCAGCCGGTGCCGCAGGGCCAGCCTGGTCCTTCGCTCCTCCGCGCCGATGTGCCGCAGCCCGTCGCCCATCCCGCCTCCGTCCCCCGTGACCCACGGCCTCGTCGCGTCCGTCACCCGTTCCTGACCCGATCCTCCCCGACACCACTGACAACCGGCCGCCGTCACCGACGATCGGCCGCCGTGAAGGGCAATCGGCGGCCGCCGCCCACCACGCCGTCCGGCCCCGGCGCGAGGTCCCGGGAACGGGAACCGCTCCTGGCCGCACTCCCGCGCGCGGAAAAAGGAGATGCACGGTGAGTGACGGATCTCGTATTCTGAGACCCCACCCCGCCCCTACCGCCACACTCAGTAACCGTCCCCGCCCAGGAAGGAGGCACGCCATGGGCACCGTCGTCCTCTCCGCAGCCGTCGTCCTGGTGGTCCTGGGATTCGGCCACCCGCTCTACTGGCTCGCCGCCGTCGCCGTGCTCTTCCTGTACGTGCGGTACGGGCTCGGGGCGGCCGCGCCGACCTCGTCCTCCGCGCCCGGTCAGGCCCCGGGCCCGGCAGCCGCGACGCCCACCTCGTACAAGGCGTACCGCGAGCGCCGCGACCTGCAGGCCAAGTGGGAGCGCCGCTACCGCCGCGAGCGTCCCCTGCGGCACCGCCGTGACGAGGGCGGCAAGTAGGCCGTCCGACCGGTGAGGCCGTCCGACCGGTAGGGCCTGTCCGACCGCTGGGCAGGCCCTACAGGCCGGGGGCTCCCCACACCGGGAACCAGCGGCTCAGGTCCGGCTCGATCCGCAGGTCGTTCGTCAGGGCGGCCTTCACCTGCAACTCCAGTGCGTTGTCGCGCCGTTGCCCCGCGCCGGGCAGCGGCGCGAACGGGTAGTAGGCCCCCCGCTTGTACAGGTACACCAGAGCCAGCCGCTGCCCGTCCGCCCCCCGGGGCCCCGCCGACGGGCTTGCCGCCCTCTCGAACCCGGCGAGCGAGCAGAGCAGTTGGGGCCCGAAACCGTTGACCTCCATCGCGCTGTTCACCGCGTGCAGATCGTTGACCAGCAGCGCCAGCTCGTCGGGGGCGCGCTCGGAGACCAGCCAGGAGTAGCCGTAGTCGTCCCGCAGAAGCCGTACCGGAGGACCGGTGCGCTCGGTGTCGGCGTCGAGGAGCGCCTGCACCTCGCGGTGCGTCTGCTCGAAGGCCGAGCCCTCGACGGTCGCGAAACACACGGCGCCCCGCCCGGTGGGGGTGAATCCGGCCGCCGCCTCCAGCGTCACCGCCGCCGAGGGCAGCGCGAACAGCTGATCGAGGTCGGGCGCGACCGGCTTCGTCCGGCCCAGCAGGATGTCCAGCAATCCCATGCCCGTCAGCCCGCCCTTCCGGGCGTGGCCGCCTCGCCCAGCTCCGCGGAGATCCGGCCCAGCTGGTCGAGCCGCTGCTCCAGGCTCGGGTGGGTGGAGAACAGCCCTGCCACACCGGGCTCGGCGCCCAGCGCCGGGGTGAAGTAGAAGGCGTTGAACGCCTGGGCCGTCCGCAGGTCCTTCGTGGGGATACGGGCGATGTCGCCGGAGACCTTCGTCAGCGCGGAGGCGAGCGCCGAGGGACGGCCGGTCAGGTGCGCCGCTGCCCGGTCCGCCGCCAGCTCCCGGTACCGCGACAGGGCGCGGATCATGAGGAAGCTGAGCGCGTACACGGCCGCCGAGACGCCCATCACCGCGGCGAAGACCGCGGCGGTGTTCTGGTCCCTGCGCCCGCCGCCGAACACCTGCGAGTAGAAAGCGAAGCGCACGATCAGTCCGGCGATCACACCGAGGAACGACGCGACGGTGATCACGGCGACGTCCTTGTGCGCCACATGGGACAGCTCGTGCGCGAGGACGCCCTCCAGCTCGGCCGGCTCCAGCCGCCGCAGCAGGCCCGTCGTCACACACACCACCGCGTGCTCGGGACTGCGCCCCGTCGCGAACGCGTTCGGCATGCCCAGGTCGGAGACGGCGACCACCGGCTTGGGCAGGTCGGCGATGGCGCACAGCCGGTCGATCACGGCGTGCAGCTCGGGATACTCCTCCGGCTCCACGACCCGCCCGCGCATCGCGAACAGGGCGACCCGGTCGGAGAACCAGTACTGCGCGCCGAGCATCCCCGCCGCCACGACCACGACCAGCACCCAGGACTTCAGCAACACGATCAACGCGGCGACGAACGCTACGTACAACAGTCCGAGCAGGAACAACGTGACCGTCATCCGCACGGTCAGCCGCCGATCGCTCCGGAAACGGCTCTGCATCTGCATCACCCCGCAGTCAGGCACTCGTCCCACTGCCAGTGTGCACCGCCCCACCCCCATGAACGGCCCCGTAACGGCCCCAGGCGGAGCAAAACCTCCCTGTGCACGGCCGGTGCGGCCGCCCGGCGTCACCGGCCCGGTCCGCCGGGCACCGGCGTCGTCTCAGAGCTCCGCAACCTGCGCGGCCCGCGTGCGCAGCTCCGGGTCCGGATCGTCGCGCAGGGCGAGCAGAGCGCCGCGGCGCAGGTCCCCGCCGCGCCGGACGAGCAGCCGGAACGCGGCCAACCGCACATGCGCGGGCCGACCGGCGCCGACCCGCTCGGCCAGCCAGGGCGCCGGAACCGCCTCCGCCGAGGGCAGCACCGAGGCGACGACCTCCCGCACCACGCCCGGGGCCGGATCGTCGAGCAGCGGCCACAACAGCCGCACGTCGTCGGCGTCGAGCATCCGCAGCCCGGCCACCGCCCGGGACCGTACGCGCGCGTCCGGGTGCCGGACCAGCGGCCACAGCACCTCAGCGTCGGCACGGTCGCCGCACTCCGCCAGCCCGAGGACGGTCCCGGGCGTGAGTCCCACCCCGGATGCAAGGCCCGCCCCGGGCGTGAGGACGGTCGGCGCCCCGCACCGCTCGCGGTACCGGGCGGCCGGGTCACCGCCGTGCTGCCGCACGACGTAGCGCGCGCACGCCCGCACCACAGCCGACCGGTCGCCCAGGAACTCCGCGGCCCGCTCCGGCGCCCCCGCTCGTCGCAGCGCGGTCACGCCCGCCGCGCGCACCGCCGCACCGCGGGCGGTCAGCAGCAGCCCGATCGTATCGTCGGGGTCCGCCCCGCCGGCCGCGAGGCAGGCCAGGACGGCGTCCGCGCACAGGCGCTGGACGACGGCGTCGGGCTCCCGGTGGGCGGCCAGGGCGAGTTCGCCGGGGGAGAGGAGCTTCTCCTCGACCGCCAGCCGGTGGGCGAACCGGCGCACGGGGAGGGCGGGGTGGGACAGGAGGCCGGTGAGCGGGCCGCGCGGCCCGGCGCGCAGCAGCCCGCTGAGCAGGTCCGCGGCGAAGCGGCCCCGGTCCCGGCGGGCGAGCAGCAGGATCAGCGGCGCGAGCGTCTCCGCGTCGGCCGGGCCGAGCCGCTCGCCCAGGACCTCGCGGGCCCGTTCCCGCACGGGCGCGGCCCAGTCGGCGCACCGCACGACGACCAACGGCAGCAGGCCGGCGTGCCGGGCGGCCGGTCCCAGCGCCGCCTCGCGCGTCCGGCCGTCGCGATGGCACAGGGCCAGCGCCAGCCGGGGCTCGTCGAGCAGCGAGAGGTCGGCCGGCAGCGGGACGACGCGCTCCCAGTGGGTCAGGTCGTCCCACCCACGCAAGTCGGGCCGTCGCGCTCCCTGGTCCAGCGCGAGCCAGGCCCGTGGATCGGCCACGGCCACCGCGTCCCGCACGGGTGTGCCCGCCGCGAGCAGCGCCGCCGCCGCCGTCCCGCTCCGGATGTCCTGCGACATTCCCCGCCGCCCCTCTAGTACGGAGCCTGGAAGCGGGCGTACCCCAGCAGCAGGATCACGCCGATCACACATCCCAGGACGAGTGCCGTCGACAGCCAGGACGAGCGGCTCCGCGCCGCCGGGCCCGGATCGGCGCGGAACGGCACCGGTTCCGGGGGGTTCTCCTTCCACCGGGCGGCCAGCATCCGGGCCCGCGCCGAGGGCTCCTTGTGCGTCGCGGCGTCCGCCCACCTGAGGTCGAACTCGCGCTCGCCGTCGTCCTGTTCGGGCATACCCGCAACTCCCCCCGTCGAACAGCAGTGCCGGAAACCATACGACGACGCCCCCGCCCGGAAAAACCGGAAAACGGGGGCGTCGCAGTCGGCCCGTCCGACGGGGCAGGGCCGTCCGACGGGCCGGGGCCGGTCGCACGTCCGTTGCATGGAGATCGTGTGATGCCGGTGGAGGATGAGTACTCGGTGTGATGGCCCGCCCGTGAACACCAGTGCCCGGCAAGCGATTTCAGGCCGTTCCGGGGCTGTAAATCGGCCAAGCCTTGACCTTCGCAGCGTCCTCGTTGAAGATCTTTCCTGGCCCTCGATCGCGAGGGTGGAAATGGGGGAAAATGAATAACTTTGGAAAGTCGATATTTTTCGGCATTTCGGGCGCCGTGCTTGCGGTCTCCGCTCTTGCCGCCCCGGCAGCGGCTGACGCCCCGCAGGGCGGAACCGGTGCCGCTGCCGTGGCAGAGGCCAGCGATGGCCTCGTGATCGGGCAGCCCGTCGTCCACAAGAGGGGTGACGGCGTCAGCCCGCCGGCGGAACTGGGCAACCCCTCCGAGTGGGGCGTCGTAAAGCTGGAAATCAACCCTTCGGCCGCGCAGCTGAAGCGTCCGGCCGCGCTGAATGAGAACACCTGCAAGGACGTGACTCACGGCAGGTGGTGCTATGGGCAGGAGGTCACGTCGGGTGGAACCGGGAGGAAGTGCTACTCCAACTACATCGCGGACGTGAAGCACAAGTCGACGGTCAGGGTCATCAACATCGACCATTCGAGCGGCTGGGTGGCGAAGGGTGAGACGTCCTACGCCCACCACACCCAAGGTGCGGCATACACCTGCTACGCATATTACGACAATGCATAAATGTGCCCGCAGTGCTGAGGGTTGACCTCCCTCGGCTGCGTCAAGGCTCCTGTGCCGTTGAGTGAGGCGTTCGACGTCTCCACTCGCCGGCACAGGAGCCTTGTTGGTTTCCCACCGTGTCCATGAGCGCCAGGGCGTCCCGTTCCTCGCCGGCCGGGCAGCAAAAGGCCGTCGGGCGAGGAAGGACACGGCCGACGGCCCACACACCGCCCAGGGGAGCGGAAACCCGCTCTGACCTGGGGCGATATCACACGTCGAAGTACAGCTCGAACTCGTGCGGGTGCGGGCGGAGCTGCAGCGGGGCGATCTCGTTCGTGCGCTTGTAGTCGATCCACGTCTCGATCAGGTCGGACGTGAAGACGTCGCCGGCGAGCAGGAACTCGTGGTCCGACTCGAGGCGGTCGAGGACGGCCGGGAGCGAGGTCGGGACCTGCGCGACGCCCGCGTGCTCCTCGGGGGCCAGCTCGTAGAGGTCCTTGTCGATCGGCTCGGCCGGCTCGATCTTGTTCTTGACGCCGTCCAGGCCGGCCATCAGCAGGGCGGAGAACGCCAGGTACGGGTTGCCGGAGGAGTCGGGCGCGCGGAACTCGACGCGCTTGGCCTTCGGGTTGGAGCCCGTGATCGGGATACGCATGGCCGCGGAACGGTTGCGCTGCGAGTACACCAGGTTGACCGGAGCCTCGAAGCCCGGCACCAGACGGTGGTAGGAGTTCACCGTCGGGTTGGTGAAGGCCAGCAGCGACGGGGCGTGCTTGAGGATGCCGCCGATGTAGTAGCGGGCCATGTCCGACAGACCCGCGTAGCCGGTCTCGTCGTAGAACAGCGGGGAGCCGCCGCTCCACAGGGACTGGTGGACGTGCATGCCCGAGCCGTTGTCGCCGAAGATCGGCTTGGGCATGAAGGTCGCGGTCTTGCCGTTGCGCCAGGCGACGTTCTTCACGATGTACTTGAAGAGCTGAAGGTCGTCGGCCGCGGCGAGCAGCGTGTTGAACTTGTAGTTGATCTCGGCCTGGCCGGCGGTGCCCACCTCGTGGTGCTGGCGCTCGACCTGGAGGCCGGACGCGGCCAGCTCCAGGGAGATCTCCGCGCGCAGGTCGGCGAAGTGGTCGACCGGCGGGGTCGGGAAGTAGCCGCCCTTGTAGCGGACCTTGTAACCGCGGTTGTCCTCGAGCGCACCGGTGTTCCAGGCGCCGGCCTCGGAGTCGATGTGGTAGAAGGACTCGTTCTCCGAGGTCTTGAAGCGCACGCTGTCGAAGACGTAGAACTCGGCCTCGGGACCGAAGTAGGCGGTGTCGGCGATACCGGTCGACGCCAGGTACGCCTCGGCCTTCTTCGCCACGTTGCGCGGGTCACGGGAGTACTGCTCGCCCGTGATCGGGTCGTGGATGAAGAAGTTGATGTTCAGCGTCTTGTCGCGGCGGAAGGGGTCCACGCGCGACGTCGACAGGTCGGCGCGCAGCGCCATGTCGGACTCGTGGATGGCCTGGAAGCCGCGGATCGACGAGCCGTCGAAGGCGAGCTCCTCGTCCGGGTCGAACGCCTCGACGGGCAGCGTGAAGTGCTGCATGACGCCCGGCAGGTCGCAGAAGCGGACGTCGACGAACTTGACGTCCTCGTCCGCGATGAACTTCTTGGCCTCGTCGGCGTTCTGGAACATCCAGCTCCTCCTACTCCCGGCCGTCGAGCCGGGGTGGTAGTTCGTTCGTGCTGCCAGTGCGGTGGCACACGCTGTCGTCGACCCTAGGGACGGGTGATTTCTCGGGCGTGACCCATTTGTTTCGCACAAGTTAACCGGACCTCGCCCGGTCCACCCCACCTGTCCGCATCACGAAACGCGGGCAGTACCGTGGACGCGTGGACAACAGGCAAGCACTCGGATCGTGGCTCTCCGGACCCCGCTCGGCCATGGAGGACGCCGGCGCCGACTTCGGATACCGGGGCGAGCAGCTCGGTCTGCCGGAGGAGGGCCCGGGCTCGATCGCCCGTCCCGGCCGACGGCTCGGCGCGCTGGCCCTGGACTGGGGGCTCAGCGTCCTGATCGCATACAGCTTGATCACGGACGGCTATCGGCCCGCCACGGGCAACTGGGCGCTGCTCGTCTTCTTCGTCATGAGCGCCCTGACCGTCGGCACGATCGGTTTCACCCCGGGCAAGCGTCTCTTCGGTCTGCGCGTGGTCTCCGCCGACACCGGCGCGGTCAGCCCGCTGCGCTCCGTGGCGCGCACGGTCCTGCTCTGCCTGGCCGTGCCGGCGCTGGTCTGGGACCGCGACGGCCGCGGTCTGCACGACCGGCTGGCCCGCACGGTCGAAGTGCGCCTCTGAACGTCGAGTCCTTCCCCGGCCGTCCCGTGCGCCCGTTCTTGCCGTGGGGTGCGCCCGGTCCTCCGGGGCGGCGGGCCGTCCGATGCGCCTGGCTTCCGATGTGCCTGGCCGTGGCGGAACGACGAAGGGGCGTCCGGCCCACGCGACGGTGACAGCGTGGGCCGGACGCCCCTTCGTGACGTTCGGCAGGACGGGGACGGAGCCGGGCGGCTCAGCGGGCCTTGCCGCCGCCGCCCTTGGGCAGCCGCATGCCCTTGGGCATCGGGCCCTTCGGCAGCGGCATGTTGCTCATGAGGTCGCCCATCGCGCGCAGCCGGTCGTTGGTGGCGGTGACCTGGGGTCCGGCCAGCACCCGGGGGTACTTCAGCAGGGTGGTGCGCAGCTTCTTCAGCTCCACCTGGCCCTCGCCGGCGCCGACGATCACGTCGTGCACGGGGACGTCCGCGACGATGCGGTTCATCTTCTTCTTCTCGGCGGCCAGGAGGCTCTTCACCCGGTTCGGGTTGCCCTCGGCGACCAGGACGATGCCGGCCTTGCCGACGGCCCGGTGCACCACGTCCTGGCTGCGGTTCATCGCGACGGCGGGAGTGGTCGTCCAGCCCCGGCCGATGTTGTCGAGGACGGCCGCGGCGGCGCCCGGCTGGCCCTCCATCTGACCGAAGGCGGCTCGCTCGGCCCGGCGTCCGAACACGATCGCCGTCGCCAGGAAGGCGAGCAGGAAGCCCAGGATGCCCAGATAGACCGGGTGGCCGAGCAGGAAGCCGATCGCGAGAAAGACGCCGAAGGTGAGGAGGAAGACGCCCGCGAGCACCAGGCCGATCGTCTTGTCGGCCTTACGGGTCATCTTGTACGTCAGGGCGATCTGCTTCAGTCGCCCGGGGTTGGCGGCGTCCGCCGCGCTGTCACTTCTCGCCATGCCACGAAGTCTACGTGCCCCCACGAGCGCCTACGACGGCAGGAGGCGGGTGTGGGCCGAGGAACCGCGGGCAGGAGCTCAGGGGCGGGCGGAGGTGACGGTGTCGAGGATGCGCTGCGCCTCGACACGGTCCTTGGCGCGACGGCGGTCCTCCAGGACGGAGGTCCAGGCGTTGCGGCGGGCGGTGCGCTGTCCGCTGCTCATGAGCAGCGACTCGACGGCGCGCAGTGCGGTGGTGAAGGACGGGATGGCGGTGGCGCTAACGGGCGCGGCCTGCATGGTGGAGGTTCCCCCTCGTAAGGCTCGGACTCGGGTCTACGTGGTGTGATACCAGCGTCACTGATTGGTGTTACCAGGGCGTGACCGGCCGGTCAAACGCGAATGAAGCCTCGGTGCGAGGGGCCGAAACGCTGACGCGGCCCCGGCGTACGCCCTCATCTGCGAGGACGACCGGGACCGCGTCATATCGGTCACTACTGGCGAGTAGTCTCTTGTGCGGGAATTCACACACTCGGCTTGCGCCCGTACGGCGCAAGAGAGGTGACGTTGCGTCAGACCGCCTGGCCGGCGACGAAGGAACCGCGCTTCTCGACGGCCATCTGGTAGAGGCGTCCGGCGCGGTAGGAGGACCGTACCAGCGGTCCCGACATCACGCCGGAGAAGCCGATCTGGTCGGCCTCCTCCTTCAGCTCCACGAACTCGTGCGGCTTGACCCAGCGCTCGACGGGATGGTGGCGCACCGAGGGCCGCAGGTACTGCGTGATGGTGACCAGCTCGCAGCCCGCGTCGTGCAGCTGCCGCAGCGCCTCGCTCACCTCCTCGCGGGTCTCGCCCATGCCGAGGATCAGGTTCGACTTGGTGACCAGCCCGTTGTCGCGGGCCGCCGTGATGACGCCCAGCGAGCGCTCGTAGCGGAAGCCCGGCCGGATCCGCTTGAAGATCCGCGGGACGGTCTCGACGTTGTGCGCGAAGACCTCGGGCCGCGCGGAGAAGACCTCGGCGAGCTGCTCCGGGACGGCGTTGAAGTCGGGGGCCAGCAGTTCGACCTTGGTGCGCCCCGCCTCCCGCTCGGCCGTCTGCAGGTGGATCTGCCGCACGGTCTCGGCGTAGAGCCACGCCCCGCCGTCCGCCAGGTCGTCACGCGCGACGCCGGTGATGGTGGCGTAGTTCAGGTCCATGGTGACGACGGACTCGCCCACGCGCCGCGGCTCGTCGCGGTCCAGCGCCTCGGGCTTGCCGGTGTCGATCTGGCAGAAGTCGCAGCGCCGGGTGCACTGGTCGCCGCCGATGAGGAAGGTGGCCTCGCGGTCCTCCCAGCACTCGTAGATGTTGGGACAGCCGGCTTCCTGGCACACCGTGTGCAGGCCCTCGCTCTTCACGAGGTTCTGCATCTTCGTGTACTCGGGACCCATTTTCGCCCGGGTCTTGATCCACTCGGGCTTGCGCTCGATGGGGGTCTGGCTGTTACGGACCTCCAGGCGCAGCATCTTGCGTCCGTCGGGTGCGACTGCGGACACGTCGGCTCCCTGCCTGTCTGCTTAGACTTTCGATTCTTCGGCGTACACCAGGGTACGCCCGTGCTTTTCGAGCCCTGCCGGGCCCTGCGGGGTCAGGCGGTCGCCTTCTCGATCTCGCGCGGTTTCAGCTCGGCGTTCTCCAGGACGTCCCTCAGGTGCCGCTCCACCACGGGCAGCACCTCCTCGATCGTCACGTCCCGGCCCAGTTCGCCGGCGAGCGAGGCTACGCCCGCGTCCCGGATGCCGCACGGGATGATCCGGTCGAACCACTTGTTGTCCGGGTTCACGTTGAGCGCGAAGCCGTGCATGGTGACGCCCTTGGCGACCCGGATGCCGATCGCCGCGATCTTCCGGTCCTCACGCCGCTGGCCGGCGTTGGACGGGGCGTACTCCGGGCCGTTCAGCCGGGGGTCGAACTCCTCGTCGGTGAGCCGGGGGTCGAAGTCCAGCGCGAGGCCGCCGAGCGACGGGCGCGACTCCACCGGGTCGCCCAGCACCCACACCCCGCTGCGGCCCTCGACCCGGCTGGTCTCCAGGCCGAACTCGGCGCAGACGCGGATCAGCGCGTCCTCGAGGCGGCGTACGTGCGCGACGACGTCCACCGGACGCGGCAGCTTCAGGATCGGGTAGCCCACCAGCTGGCCCGGGCCGTGCCAGGTGATCTTGCCGCCGCGGTCCACGTCGACGACCGGGGTGCCGTCCAGAGGGCGTTCGGAGTCGGCGGTGCGCCGGCCGGCGGTGTAGACGGCCGGGTGCTCCAGGAACAGGACGGTGTCCGGCACCTCGTCGGCGAAGCGCGCCGCGTGCACGCGGCGTTGCTCGTCCCACCCCTCCTGGTACTCGACGGCGTCCCCGCCGAAACCCATCCGGACGAACCGCAACTCGCTCACGGCAAGCGCCTCCCTGAAAGTCGTCAGGCGCGTGACGCGCCCAAGCCACTGTACGACCGCGTGCCACGCGTCAGCCGCGCGGCCAATCCTCACACGATCGGATGAATGAACCTCGAGATGTGCGATCGCCCGCTTACGCTCCGCTACATTCGCGCCGTTCGCGAGGCCAAAACGGCTGATCACACCCATCAGCGCACTTCATCCGGGCACGTCGGAGGCCCGGAAGGCAGGAGACCGCACCGCAGATGACGGAACGACCCGCGCAGCGCACGCCCAACCGTCAGCTCGCCGCGCTCATCGCAGAAGCGGGATTCTCCAACGCGGGACTGGCCCGTCGGGTCGATCAGCTCGGCCTCGAACACGGGCTGGACCTGAGATACGACAAGACGTCCGTCACCCGGTGGCTGCGCGGGCAGCAGCCCCGAGGCACCACCCCCGCCCTGATCGCCGAGGTCTTCACCCGGCGTCTGGGCCGCCGCCTGAGCGCCCAGGATCTCGGTCTGGACGCCTGCGCCCCCGTCTACGCGGGCCTGGAGTTCGCCGGCACGCCCGAGGAGGCCGTCGACATCGTCGGGGGGCTGTGGCGCAAGGACTCAGGCAGCCATGCCGAGCTGCGCAAGATCGCCTTCACCCCGGCGGGGCTCGTCGTGCCGAGCCGTGACTGGCTGATCGGGCGGGCCGACGAGAAGGTCGCCCGCAACGAGCCGCCCGCCCGGGTGCCCGTCCAGGGCCGCCCGGCCACGCGGCCCACCGCGCCGCAGCCCCCCTCCCCGCACCTCTCCCCGCACTCCTCGCCACACCCCTCCCTGCACCCCTCCCCGGCACTCTCGGCGCCGCTCGTGTCGCCCCTTTCGCCGGGATCTGCGGCGGGCGGGCCGTCCGTCGTGCCGCGCCGGCGCGGTCACGGCGCCGAACGCGGCCCCGGCCAGCGGGTCACCGGCGGCGACATCTCCGCGCTGCGCTCGGTCGGCGAGCTCTTCCGCTCCCTCGACGACCGGTACGGCGGCGGTCACGCCCGGCAGGCCCTCGTGCGCTACCTGGAACACGAGTGCGAGCCCATGCTGCGCGGCACGTACGGCGAGCAGACCGGCCGCCGCCTCTTCGGCGCGGCCGCCGACCTGACCCGGCTGGCCGGCTGGACCTCCTTCGACATCGCCGCGCACGGCCTGGCCCAGCGCTACTTCGTGCAGGCCCTGCGCCTCTCCCAGGTGGCCGGGGACCGCGCCTACGGCTCCTTCGTCCTCGTCACCATGAGCCGTCAGGCCGTCTACCTCGGGCACGGCCGGGAGGCGGTGCAGCTCGCGCGGGTGGCCCAGCAGGGCGTCGGCACGGGGGCCCCGCCCGTCGTGCAGGCGCTGCTGCACGCGGCGGAGGCGCGCGGGCACGCGGTGCTCGGCGAGGTGCGCGCCTCCACGGCGGCCCTCGTCCGCGCCGAGCGCGCGCTGGAGGCGGCCAAGTCCGGTGACGAGACGCCGTACTGGGCGCGCTTCTTCGACGAGGCGCAGCTGGCCGACGAGTTCGGGCATTGCCACCGCGACCTGCAACAGTTCCGGGCGGCCGCCCAGCACGCCGAACGCTCCCTGCAGCTGCGTCCGGCCGCCCATGCCCGCAGCCGGCTGTTCTGCCGTGTCGTCCTCGCCTCCGCCCGTCTCGGACTCGGCGAACTCGACCAGGCCTGCCAGCTGGCCGCGGAGGCGGCCGGCCAGGCGGCGGAGATGCGGTCGGTCCGCGCCCTGGAGTACGTCAGGGACTTCGAACGCAGGCTGGAGCCGTACAAGGACGCGTCCCCGGCCCGTACCTACCGCGACAAGGTGGCGGCCCTGGGCTGACCGACCCTGGCCGACCGACCCTGGCCTACCACCTCTGGGGGCTTCGCCCCTCGGCCCCGGTTTCGGCCCTGGACGGGCCACGTCCTCACGCGCCGGACGGGTTGAAGTGCCTGGCCGCCTTTCGGCCGGCCGAGACGGGTGGTGGGCAGGCGGAGGCCGAGAGGCCGGGGCCGGGGGCGGAGGCGGGGGGCCGGGGGCTCCGCCCCGGCCCCCGACCCCCCGGTTCACGCCGCTGCCTGCTCCTCGGGGGCCGTCGGGCGCGGGTCGGCCAGGGGCAGGGAACCGGCGGCGCGCAGGTCGGAGACGATCGCGGACGCCGCCCGGTGCGCCGAGTGCAGCGCTCCCTGCACGGTGCTGGTGTCCCGGTGGTCGCCGCACACGTACAGGCCCGCCAGCAGCCGCACCGGCCGCCGTAGATCGTGCGGTGCGCGCATCGCGGGCACGGCCTCGGCGGTGTGATGAACGGCCAGCGTCTCCCAGCGCGCGGTGGAGACGCCGTACAGCCGGGACAGATGCATGCGTACGGCGGTGTCGACGCCCGGCGGGGGTGTGCCGAGGACGGTGGACGAGATCAGCGTGCGGCCCGCGGGCGCGCGGCTCGGGTCGATCCGGCTGACCACCGCCGTGTGCGCGACCGGCCCGCCGCGGTCGGCGTCCAGGAGCAGCGAGGCGCCGGTCCCGGGCGGCTCGTCCGTCGTGTGGTGGACGATCGTCACCGGGTGGAAGTCCGGCACCCGCAGCCCCGGCAGCAACTGCGCCGCGCTGCGCGCGTCGGTGGCGACCAGGACCGCGCGGCAGCGGAACTCGCCGTGCCCCGCGGTGGTCACCGAGGTGGTGGAGACGGAGGTGACCCGCACCCCGGTGCGCACGGAGCCCGGCGGCAGGGTCCGCGCGAGCAGGTCCGGCAGCGCCTCGGCCCCGCCCTCCGGCAGCGCCAGCCGGCCGGCCGCGAAGGCGCGCAGCGCGAGGTCCGCGCACCGGCTCGAGGTGGTGAGATCCGGGTCGCACAACAGCGCGGCGAGCAGGGGGCGCACGAAGCCGTCCACCGTGCGGGCGGGCAGCCCGCGGGCGGCGAGGGCCTGGGCGGCGGGCAGTTCCGGGCGGCGCAGCAGCCGCTCGGCGGGGGTGGCCGCGAGCCGGGTGAGCGCGGCGCCGAGCCGAGCCTGGTCCACGGCGGTGCCCAGCGGCGCGCCCGCCCGGACCCTGGGCGGGGCGGGCGGCCGTCCCGCGGCCGGCAGGGAGCCGCCGGCGCGCGGCCGGGGCAGCGCACCCGGCCGGGGAGTGCTCGCCAGGGCGCGCACCGCATGGAGTGCGCCCCTTGCGCTCCCCGCGCCCGCCTGTGCGCCTGCGCGGTGATGGCGTCCGTCGCTGTGCAACAGGACCCCCGGCGCGAACGGGCGCAAGGCGAGCGCGTCGAGCCCCGGTGTCAGGGCCAGTTCGGGGTACGCCGTGGACAGCAGCTGCCCGATGCGGTCGAGCCGGAACCCGTCGACCTTCTCCGTCGCCATGCGGCCGCCCACGCAAGGGGCGGCCTCCAGGACTACGGTTCTTACTCCTGCGCTGGTCAGCCGGTGCGCGGCGGAGAGTCCGGAGACTCCGGCTCCCACCACGACGACGTCTGCCTGGTACGCGGGCTCAAGCACGTGCCCCTCCTCGAGGTTGCGCGGCCGGTGGAGACGTCATGCCCCCGACGGCCGTCCGGGATACCCGAGTTCGGGTCGAGGGTAGGGCCGTGATCGGTCAAGAACAGTCGCGCATGAACAGGGCACGGTCGCACGCCGGTCGCATGCGGTCGCGTGGCGGATCAGGCTGCTCGGACGGCATCCTCGATCCCGGGGAACGCGAAGGTGAACCCGGACTCCAGCAGCCGCTTCGGCACCACCCGCGCGCTGCCCAGCACGTCCCCGGCCATCTCGCCGAGCACCGTCCGCAGCACCGGCGCCGGCACCGCGAAGAGCGTCGGCCGGTGCAGCACCCGCCCCATCGCCGCGGTGATCTCACGGTTCGTCAGCGGCTCGGGCGCGGTGAGGTTGAACGGGCCCGACAGGTCGTCGCGGTCGAGGAGGTGCCGGATCGCCGCCACCTCGTCGTGCAGCGCGATGTACGACCAGTACTGGCGTCCGTCGCCCATCCGCCCCCCGAGCCCGGCCGTGAAGAGCGGGAACAGCTTGCCCCAGGCCCCGCCGCCGCGCGCCACGACCAGCCCGGTCCGGGTGAACGCCGTACGCACGCCCGCCTCCTGGGCGGGACCCGCGGCCGCCTCCCACTCCACGCACAGCTCCGGCAGGAAGCCGCTGCCGGCCGGCGCGCTCTCGTCCACGACCCGGTCGCCCGTCTCGCCGTAGTAGCCCATCGCGCTGCCGTTGACGAAGACCCGCGGCGGTTCGTCGAGCGAGGCGACGGCCCGCGCCAGCGCCGCCGTGCCGTGCACCCGGCTGTCGTGGATGCGCTTCTTGTAGGCCTCGCTCCAGCGCCGGTCGCCGACCCCCGCACCCGCCACGTTGACCACGGCGTCGCATCCGGCGAGCCCGGCCGTGTCCACCTGCCCCTTCTCGGGGTCCCAGCGCAGCTCCGACGGCCCCCGGGGCGCCCGACGCACCAGCCGGACCACCTCGTGCCCGTCCGCGGTCAGGGACCGCACCAATGCGCTGCCGATCAGTCCGGACGCCCCGGCCACCGCGATTCGCGTACGTTCCATGCAGCCCATCCTGCCCCCCGCCCCGGGAAAACCACGGCCGGGGCGTCGTCCCCCCGCACTAGGGTGGCGGCCATGTCCGAGCCGTCCGCACCCCGCATACGCGCCGCGTCGCCCGCCGACGACGAGGCGCTCGGTCTCGTCGACCGGCTGACCTGGTCCCCCCTGCACGCCGTCATGCCCGAGCCGCAGCCGCCGTACGACCATTTCTTCGACGAACGGCATCCGCCCGGGGACTTCCTGGTCGCCGAACTGGACGGCCGTGTCGTCGGATACGTGCGTCTCGTCCCGCCCACCCCGCTCGCCGCCAACGCGCACGTCCGGCAGATCCAGGGCCTCGCCGTGCTCGACGAGGCGCGCGGCCACGGCGTCGGACGGGCGCTGGTCCGGGCCGCCGTCGAGGAGACCCGCCGGCAGGGCGCCCGCCGCATCACCCTGCGCGTCCTCGGCCACAACACCCCGGCGCGCAAGCTCTACGAGGCCGAGGGGTTCACGGTGGAGGGGGTCCTCCCCGAGGAGTTCCTGCTGGACGGCGCGTACGTGGACGACGTCTTCATGGGCCGGCCGGTGTAGGGCCCTTCGGACGGATCTCCGCGCGCGGCGCGCGCCTGGGCGTCGAACCACGCGCCGCGGCGGGGACCGCGCCCACGCTCAGGAGGAGGTCAGGTTCCCCGTGTCCACCGGCCGGGTGGAGTCCGCCGCGCGCTTCGCGTCGCCCGCGACCTCTGCCGCCGTCAGCACGTATCCCGTCTCGTCGTCGGAGGTGGAGCGCGCGAAGACCACGCCGTAGACCCGGCCGGTCGTGGTCAGCAGCGGGCCGCCGGAGTTGCCGGGGCGCACGGTGGAGCGGATCGAGTAGATCTCCCGGGTGACGATCTCGTCGTTGTAGATGTTGCGGCCGGTCGCCTTCACCCGGCCCGCGACCGTGGCCGCCTGCAGGTTCAGGTCGCCGTCCTGCGGATAGCCGGCCACCACCGCCGGGTTTCCGCGCACGGCCTCGTCGTCGAAGACCAGCACCGGCGCCTTCAGGTACGGCACGTACAGCACCGCCACGTCCTTGTCCGGGTCGAAGAGCACCACGCGCGCGTCGTACGACGGCCCGACGCCGCCGACCCGAACCGTCGGGCTGTCGATGCCCGCCACCACGTGCGCGTTGGTCATCACGTGCTCGTCGGCGTACACGAAGCCGCTGCCCTCGCGGCCCTGGTCGCCCGCGACGCCCTCGATCTTTACCGTGCTGCGCTTGGCCGCCTCGGTGGCGCTCGCCGTGACGCTGTCGCCGGTGGGCTTGGCGACCTCGGCCGTCGACTCGTTCTCGAAGGGGTTGAAGACCTGCGGGAAACCCGCCTGGGTCAGCGCCGACGTGGCCCGCGCGAACCAGGTGGGCGTGGTGTCCGGCATGACGTCCTGCACAGCCCCCAGCAGCCGTGAGTCCCGTATCGACGATGTGACCAACGGCGACGAGGACGCGCCCAGCACGCTCGCCGCCACCCACGCCACGATCAGCACCGCGACCACGTTGGCCGCCGCGCCGCCGATCCCGTCCGCCACCCGCAGCGGCCCGCGGTCCAGCTCCCGGCGCAGCCGCAACGCCAGCCGCCCCGCCAGCTCGTGCCCCACCGCCGCCGGAAGAAGCACCGTCAGCACGGCCGTCACGGTGGCCGCGGTGGTTCCCGGAGTCACCGGATCCATCAGCCACGGCAGGATCCACACGCCGATCACCGCACCGCCCACGAAGCCCGCCAGCGACACGCAGCCGGCCACCAGGCCCCGCCGGTAGCCGGAGCCGGCGTAGGCCAGGATCACCAGCACCAGCAGAATGTCGAGCAGGTCCACCGGCCCCCCTTTTTTCTCTTGGATCCCCCAGGTCGTGTCCTAGTACGCGCGGGAGGGGCCCAGTGATCAGCTGTCCGTCCGTCATGGCCGTCACACGCGCGTGCGGCCCGACCGGCCACGCGTGCGTGCACTCCGGAAAACGTCACGGACCGGGATGATGGTTCCACCGGGTGGCACACTCCACATCGCGGACGGAGCGGATTCGTCGGACAGTGGGGTCATGTGTGCCCTCCGACCGGCGTCGCACGGTCCGCGGGGAACGCGCCGTCCGCGCCGCACGCGGATACCGGGCCCGCTCCTCGTGCTCCTGGGCTGTCTGCCCGGGCTCGCCGCCGTGGCCGCCCTGGGGGCGTGCGCGGGGGGCGTCGGCGACGCCCGCTCCGCCGGCCGGACCGCCCGTCCCGCCGCCGCCCGTCCCGCCGCCGGGCACCGGGCGGCCCGGCCGCCCGTCGTGCCCCGCACCGCATGGCTGGACGCCCTGGCCCGGCACGCACAGCCGCCGCCGCGCTACGACGACAAGGCCGTCGCCGTCTTCGTCCACCACACCGACTCGCCCAACGGCTACGACTGCGCCGACGCGCCCCGCATCATCCGCTCCCTGTACACCGGCCAGACCGCCGCCCGGGGCTGGGACGACATCGGCTACAACTTCCTCGTCGACCGCTGTGGCACCGTCTACGAGGGCCGTGCGGGCGGCGTCGACCGCGCCGTCACCGGGGCGCACACCCAGGGCTTCAACCACCGCACGGTGGGCATCGCCGCGCTGGGCACGTTCACCTCCGGCGTCCCGGTGCCGCAGGCCATGATCGACGCGATCGCCGCCCTGGCCGCCTGGAAGCTCGGCCTGTCCGGCGTCGATCCGCGGGCGCACGTGCGGCTGACCTCCAGCAACAGCCACAGCCGGTACGCGGCCGGGACCACCGCCACCCTGCCCGCCCTGGCCGGCCACCGGGACGGCTTCATGACGAGCTGTCCCGGCGCCGCCCTCGCCGCCCGCCTGCCGGAGATCCGCGAGAAGGCCGCCCGCCTCCAGGGCAGGACGGCCGCGCACGCTCTCACAGGAACGCCTTAGGCGGCGTTCAGGGTCCTCCCATGCCCGCGCCCTACGGTCGTGCACGACAGGAAGCACCGACCGGAGGTGGGGATCATGAACAGCAGCCGTACCGGGGCCGCGCAGACCACGGAGCAGGGCGCCCTCGTCAGGGCCGCCCGCAGCCCCTGGGCCGTGCTGTGCGCCGTCGCAGCGGTCGTCCTGGGCCCGGCGGCGGCCACCGCCTCCGCTCTGGAGCAGGCCAACCGGGCGCCTATGCACCACGCGGTGCGGGCCGATCAGGCGCAGGCCTGTCTCCCCGCCGACACCAGCCGCCGCAGGTTCGCGGCGTGAGGGCGGCCGTGGGGGCGCAGCCGCCCGCCGGCGCTCATTCCTTGAAGCGCTGCCACAGCCGGGGATACCGCTCGGCCAGCGCTCCCTCGTTCTCGAAGTCGACGGGCGCGCCCTCGGGCTCGGCGGCGGCCGGCGGAATGCCCAGATCCGGGGCGACCATCCCGGTGAGCTGCTCGTAGGCCTCGTCGGCCGCGTAGCCGAGTTCCTCGCCGTCGCCGTCGATCTCCTCGTCGAAGTCGTCCAGCAGGTCGGCGAGCGAGTCCGGGTCGCCGTGCAGCGCGCCCTCGAAGACCTCGCGGCCCTGACCGATCAGCCAGCACCGGAAGAAGTCGAAGGCGTCGTCGCTCGCTCCGTCCAGCAGCAGCCAGGCGGCGCCCCACAGGTCCCAGCGGTAGGCGCGGTTGTAGCGCGACTCGAAGTGCCGGGCGAAGTCGAGCACGGCCTCCGGGTCCAGCCGGACCAGCCGCTCCACGAGCTGGTCGGCCTGCTCCTCGGGATCGCCCTCGGCGGCCTCGCGGGAGGCGTCCACCAGCTCCCAGAACTCCGTCTCGTCCATCACGCGTCCAGCATCGTGCCTGGAGATGCGCGACGCACCCGGAGTGCGCGCGATTCCCGCCGGGTTTCCGCGCCGCGGTAGCCTTTCCGGGGTCCGTGTCGTCCCGCGGCAGCCTTTCCGGGGTCCGTGTCGCGCCGCGGCAGCCTTTCCGGGGTCCGTGTCGCGCCGCGGCAGCCTTTCCGGGGTCCGTGTCGCGCCGCGGCAGCCTTTCCGGGGTCCGTGTCGCGCCGAGTCAGCCCTCCCGGGACCCGTATCGTGCCGCCAGCCGCAGCGCGTCCGCGGCGAACCACTCCCGCAGCGCCGCCGGGGCGAGCACCTCCGCCTCCGGTCCCAGCGCCGTGAGCTGGGTGTGCGCCACCTCCAGCGACTCGACCCGCAGGGAGACCGTCGCCCAGCCCCGCCCGTCCGGTTCCCCGGCGTCGGCCAGCGCGTCCCGCGCCGCCACCGGGTCGACGGCGTACGGCAGTCGGCGCACCCCCGCCTCCGACAGCCGGACGACGACCTCGGCCCGCAGCAGCGAGCGCGCGAACCCTTCGGCCTGCGCGTCCCAGAAACCCGGCAGATCGAACTCCTCGTCCCGGAGGAAACGATCCTGCGCAGGCTCGGCCGCCACGAAACGGTCGAGGCGGTACGTCCGGAACGCGTCGCCCTCCGGCACCCGGGCGCACAGGTACCAGACCCCCGCCTTGAGCACGAGCCCGTACGGCTCCAGCTCCCGCTCGACCTCGCCCTCCCCGCGCCGGTAACGCGCCCGCACGCACCGGTCGTCCCACACCGCCTCCGCGATCACCGGCAGCAGCGCGGGCGCCTCCGGCTCCCGGAACCAGGCCGGCGCGTCCAGATGGAAGCGCTGCGCCGCCGCGCGCGGCGCGTCCCGCAGGGACGGCAGCAGAGCGGCCGACACCTTCAGCCGGGCGGCCGACGCCACGTCCGCCAGCCCCATCTCCCGCAGCGCCCCCGGCACCCCGCTCAGGAACAGCGCCTCGGCCTCTCCGCGCCCGAGCCCGGTCAGCCGCGTCCGGTACCCGCCGACCAGCCGGTAGCCCCCGGCGCGCCCCCGCTCCGCGTACACCGGCACGCCCGCCTCGGAGAGCGCCTGAGCGTCCCGCGTGACGGTCCGCTCCGACACCTCCAGCTCCCGCGCCAGCTCGGACGCGGTCATGGTCGGGCGGGACTGCAGAAGGAGCACCATCTTGATGAGGCGGGCAGCACGCATGGGGACATGATGCCGGGACCCGCCGACGGCGAAGGGGGGCACGGCCGGAGCCGCACCCCCCTTCGCCCGTCCGTGACCTACAGGCCGTAGCGCTCGCGCGCTTCCTTCACCGAAGCCGCCTTGACCTCGCCGCGTCGGGCGAGCTGTGCGAGGGCCGCGACGACGATCGACTCGGCGTCCACGCCGAAGTGGCGGCGGGCCGCTTCACGGGTGTCGGAGAGGCCGAAGCCGTCCGCACCGAGCGAGGACCAGTCCTGCTCGACCCACTGCGCGATCTGGTCGGGGACCTGGCGCATGTAGTCGGAGACCGCGAGGACCGGGCCCTCGGCGCCCTGCAGCGCCCGGCGCACGAACGGCTGGCGCTCCTCGCCGCGCAGCAGGGCCGCGTCGGCGTCCAGAGCGTCGCGGCGCAGCTCGGTCCAGGAGGTCGCGGACCACACGTCGGCGGCCACGCCCCACTCCTCGGCGAGCAGCTTCTGCGCCTTCAGGGCCCAGTGGATCGCGGTGCCCGAGGCCAGCAGCTGGATGCGCGGCGCGTTGGCCGCGGCGACCTGCACGCCGGCCGACTCCGCCGTGTTGAAGCGGTACAGGCCCTTGAGGATGCCCTCGTCGACGCCGGGCGCCGACGGCTTGGCCGGCTGCGGCATCGGCTCGTTGTAGACCGTCAGGTAGTAGAAGACGTTCTGGTCCTCGCCCGGGGCCGCCTCGCCGTACATCCGGCGCAGACCGTCCTTGACGATCGCCGCGATCTCGTACGCGAACGCCGGGTCGTAGCTGAGAGCGGCCGGGTTGGTCGCGGCGATGACCGGGGAGTGGCCGTCGGCGTGCTGCAGGCCCTCGCCCGTCAGCGTCGTCCGGCCCGCGGTGGCGCCGACCAGGAAGCCGCGGCCGAGCTGGTCGCCGAGCTGCCACATCTGGTCGGCCGTGCGCTGCCAGCCGAACATCGAGTAGAAGATGTAGAACGGGATCATCGCCTCGCCGTGCGTGGAGTACGCGGTGGAAGCGGCGATGAAGTCGGCCATCGAACCGGCCTCGGTGATCCCCTCGTTGAGGATCTGGCCGTTCTCGGCCTCCTTGTAGTACATCAGCTGGTCGCGGTCGACCGGCTCGTACGTCTGGCCCTTGGGGGAGTAGATCCCGAGCGACGGGAACAGGCTCTCCATGCCGAAGGTGCGCGCCTCGTCGGGGACGATCGGCACCCAGCGCCGGCCGCTCTCCTTGTCGCGGACCAGGTCCTTGACCAGCCGGACGAAGGCCATGGTCGTCGCCACGTTCTGCGAGCCGGAGCCCTTGTCGAAGGAGGCGAACGTCTTGTCGGCGGGGGCGGGCAGCGGGGCGAGGGCGTGCGTACGGCGGGCCGGGGCCGGGCCGCCGAGGGCCGCGCGGCGCTCCTGGAGGTAGCGGACCTCGGGGGAGTCGGCGCCCGGGTGCCCGTAGGGGACGACCCCGTCGACGAACTGCGCGTCGGAGATCGGCAGCTCCAGCAGGTCGCGCATCGTCTTGAACTCGTCCACCGAGAGCTTCTTCATCTGGTGGTTGGCGTTCTTCGAGGCGAAGCCCTCGCCGAGCGTGTGGCCCTTGACCGTCTGGGCCAGGATGACCGTCGGCGCGCCCTTGAACTCGACGGCGGCCTTGTAGGCGGCGTACACCTTGCGCGCCTCGTGACCGCCGCGGGAGAGGTGGAAGCACTCGAGGATCTTGTCGTCGCTCAGCAGCTTCGCCATCTCGGCGAGCGCCGGGTCCTTGCCGAAGAAGTCCTCGCGGATGTAGGCGGCGCCGCGCGTCTGGTACGTCTGCACCTGCGCGTCCGGTACCTCGCGCAGCCGGCGGACCAGCGCGCCGGTGGCGTCCAGCTGGAACAGCTCGTCCCAGGCGGAGCCCCACAGCGACTTGATCACGTTCCAGCCGGCGCCGCGGAACTGGGCCTCCAGCTCCTGCACGATCTTGAAGTTGGCGCGGACCGGGCCGTCGAGTCGCTGCAGGTTGCAGTTGATGACGAAGGTCAGGTTGTCGAGGCCCTCGCGGGAGGCGAGTGCGAGTGCCGCCGTCGACTCGGGCTCGTCCATCTCGCCGTCGCCGAGGAACGCCCACACGTGGGACGCGGAGACGTCCTTGATGCCGCGGTTGGTGAGATAGCGGTTGAAGCGCGCCTGGTAGATGGCGGAGAGCGGGCCGAGGCCCATCGACACCGTCGGGAACTCCCACAGCCAGGGAAGCCTGCGGGGGTGCGGATACGACGGGAGGCCCTCGCCGCCCGACTCCTGGCGGAAGTTGTCCAGGTGCTGCTCGGTCAGCCGGCCGTCGAGGAAGGCGCGGGCGTAGATGCCGGGGGAGGCGTGGCCCTGGATGTAGAGCTGGTCGCCCGAGCCGTCGGCCTCCTTGCCCTGGAAGAAGTGGTTGAAGCCGGTCTCGTACAGCCAGGCGGCCGAGGCGAAGGTGGCGATGTGGCCGCCGACGCCGTGCTTGCTGCCGCGGGTGACCATGGCCGCCGCGTTCCAGCGGTTCCACGCGGTGATCCTGCGCTCCATCTCCGGGTCACCGGGCGCGGACGGCTCGGCAGCGGTGGGGATGGTGTTGACGTAGTCCGTCTCGAGCAGCTTGGGCAGCGCGATGCCGTTGCCCTCGGCACGCTCCAGCGTGCGGCGCATCAGGTACGCGGCACGGTGCGGCCCGGCCGCCTTGGCGACCGCGTCCAGAGAGGCCTGCCATTCGGCGGTCTCCTCCGGGTCCCGGTCGGGGAGCTGGTCGAGCGCGCTGGGCTGGATGGCCTGGGGGTCGGTCATGTCGCCGCCTTCCTCAGTCGAAGGGGGTTCCCTCATCGGCAAGGGTTCGGGGTGCCCTAGGTCTTTGGCAGGACAGGGCGTGGAGCCCGGATGCGGCGTCGTTGTACGGCTCCGCGCGAGACCCGTCGGCGACAATAACCCGCTGATCGATGATCGATCAAAGGGTTGAGGGGGAAAACCTCTTGATCACGAGAAAGTAGGCACCCGGTGCCTTTCGGGCAGGCACCGCGTGCCGTACATTTCGGCGGTTTTCGCAGGTCGGAGCCCACGTATGAGCGCGTGTACGCTCCACTGGACGCAGCTGATCCCCGCCCTGCCCCCGGCTCGGCCCGGGGGTCGCGTGCCGGTCCTGCCCGGGGTCGTGTGCCTGCCCGGGGGTCGCGTGCCGGTCCTGCCCGGGTCGTACGTCGGGCCCTACGGGCGGGGGGCGCAGCCGAGGACGTGCGCCTTCACCAGCTCCGCGATCCGCGGATCCCGTCGCCGGAACGCCTGCACCAGCTCCTCGTGCTCCTCCGCGTACGACTGTTGCACGGTCCCCAGCCAGCGGATGGACAGCGCCGTGAACACCTCGATGCCGAGGCCCTCCCAGGTGTGCAGCAGCACGGAGTTCCCGGCGGCCCGCACCAGTTCACGGTGGAAGCCGACGGTGTGCCGTACCTGGCCGGTGCCGTCGGACGCGCGGTCGGCCTCGTAGAGGGCGGCGACATGCGGTTCCAGCGCCGAGCAGTCCTCGGCCAGCCTCCCGGCCGCCAGCTCCGCCGCGATCGCCTCCAGGCCCGCCCGGACCGGGTAGCTCTCCTCCAGGTCGGCCGCCGTCAGGTTGCGCACCCGCACGCCCTTGTTCGGCGCGGACTCGATCAGCCGCAGCGACTCCAGCTCGCGCAGCGCCTCCCGCACCGGCGTCTGGCTGACCTCCAGCTCGGTGGCGATCCGCCGCTCCACGATCCGCTCGCCCGGCTGCCAGCGCCCGCTGACGATCCCCTCCACGATGTGCTCGCGGATCTGTTCGCGCAGCGAGTGGACGACGGGCGCGGTCATGAAAGCTCCTTTGAGGAGAGGCCCCACGGGCCCCCGGGGGCGTTTGACGTTTAGACAATACGGCCGTGAGCGCTTTCCAGAAGGGCGCGCGGGGGTGCTTTTACGCAGGTGAGACGAGACTTACACGAGCGTGACCGCGGGCCGGCCCGCGGGCCGGCCACGAGTCGGCTCGGAGGTGGAGAACCGCGCGCAACGCGTTGTCGACGAGGGCCGTCCCCCCGGGGCCGATGTCGCCGTGCGCGGTGCGCGTGCCGAAGCGGGCTGCCCCGAGCCGGAACTCATGAGGCCGGAACTCATGAGGCCGGAACGAAGGCGCCCCCGCCCGGAAAACCGGACGGAGGCGCCTGTGCTGCTGGACCGACGGGGTCAGAGGCCGAGCTCGACCTCGAACTCGCCGGCCTCGAGAATCGCCTTGACCGCGGTCAGGTAACGGGCCGCGTCGGCTCCGTCGACCAGACGGTGGTCGTAGGACAGGGTCAGGTACGTCATGTCGCGGACGCCGATGACCGTGCCCTCCTCCGTCTCGATGACGGCCGGACGCTTGACCGTCGCGCCGATGCCGAGGATCGCGACCTGGTTCGGCGGCACGATGATCGTGTCGAACAGCGCGCCTCGCGAGCCGGTGTTGCTGATGGTGAAGGTCGCGCCGGACAGCTCGTCCGGGGTGATCTTGTTCGCGCGGACCTTGCCCGCAAGATCGGCCGTGGCCTTGGCGATGCCGGCGATGTTCAGGTCGCCCGCGTGCTTGATGACCGGGGTCATCAGGCCCTTCTCCGAGTCCACCGCGATGCCGATGCTCTCGGTGTCGAAGTAGGTGATCGTGCCCTCGTCCACGTTGATCCGGGCGTTGACGGCCGGGTGGGCCTTCAACGCCTGGGCCGCAGCCTTGACGAAGAACGGCATCGGGGAGAGCTTGACGCCCTCGCGGGCCGCGAAGGAGTCCTTCGCCTGCGCGCGGAGCTTCATCAGCCGGGTGATGTCGACCTCGACGACCGAGGACAGCTGCGCCTGCTCGTGCAGCGCCTTGACCATGTTGTCGCCGATGACCTTGCGGATGCGGGGCATCTTCACGGTCTGGCCGCGCAGCGGGGAGGCCTCGAGCGTCGGGGCCTTCTTCGCGGCGGGCGCGGCCGGGGCGGCGGCGGCCGGAGCCGGAGCGGCGGCGGCCTTCGCGGCCTCGGCGGCGGCGATGACGTCCTGCTTGCGGATGCGACCGCCGACGCCGGTGCCCTTGACGGCGCCCAGGTCGACGCCGTTCTCGGCGGCGAGCTTGCGCACCAGCGGGGTGACGTAGGCGCCCTCGTCGGCGGGCTGCGCGGGAGCCGCGGCCGGAGCCGGGGTGACCGGGGCCGGAGCGGGCGCCGGCGCCGGAGCCGGAGCGGCCGGGGCGGCGGCGACCGGAGCAGGGGCGGGAGCCGCAGGCGCCGGCGCCGCGGGGGCGGCGGGGGCCTCGGCGGCGGGCGCCGGAGCCGGGGCGGCCGGGGCCGGAGCGGCGGCCGGAGCCGCGCCCGGGGCGCCGATGACGGCGAGCTTGGCGCCGACCTCGGCGGTCTCGTCCTCGGCGACCGTGATCTCGAGCAGCACACCGGAGGTGGGCGCCGGGATCTCGGTGTCGACCTTGTCGGTGGAGACCTCGAGCAGCGGCTCGTCGGCCTCGACCGAGTCGCCGACCGACTTCAGCCAGCGGGTGACGGTGCCTTCGGTGACGGACTCGCCGAGCGCGGGCAGGACGACGTCCGTGCCCTCGGCGGAGCCGGCGCCGGAAGCGGCCTCGGCGGTGGGAGCCGGGGCGGGAGCCGCCTGCTCGGTGGAGGGCTGGGCGGCCGGGGCCGGCTCGGGGGCCGGCGGAGCGACCTCCTCGGCGGCCGGGGCGGGCGCAGCGGCGGGCGCGCCGCTGCCGTCGTCGATGACGGCCAGCTCGGCGCCGACCTCGACCGTCTCGTCCTCGGCGACCTTGATGGAGGCCAGGATGCCGGCTGCGGGGGAGGGGATCTCGGTGTCGACCTTGTCGGTCGACACCTCGAGCAGGGGCTCGTCGGCCTCTACGCGCTCACCCTCGGCCTTCAGCCAGCGGGTGACAGTGCCCTCGGTGACGCTCTCGCCGAGCGCCGGAAGGGTTACGGAAACCGCCATGGTTTCGGTTGCTCCTTAACGATTGCGGAAGTCTGGGTCGTCGCTTCGACGTGGTACGACCGAGGGTCAGTCGTGCGAGTGCAGCGGCTTGCCCGCCAGGGCCAGGTGGGCCTCGCCGAGCGCCTCGTTCTGCGTCGGGTGGGCGTGGATGAGCTGCGCGACCTCGGCGGGCAGCGCCTCCCAGTTGTAGATCAGCTGGGCTTCGCCGACCTGCTCGCCCATGCGGTCGCCGACCATGTGGACGCCGACCACGGCACCGTCCTTCACCTGGACGAGCTTGATCTCGCCCGCGGTGCCCAGGATCTTGCTCTTGCCGTTGCCCGCGAGGTTGTACTTCAGAGCGACGACCTTGTCCGCGCCGTAGAGCTCCTTGGCCTTGGCCTCGGTGATGCCCACGGAGGCGACCTCGGGGTGGCAGTACGTCACCCGGGGGACGCCGTCGTAGTCGATCGGGACGACCTTCTGGCCGGCCAGACGCTCCGCGACCAGCATGCCCTCGGCGAAGCCGACGTGCGCGAGCTGGAGCGTCGGGACCAGGTCGCCGACGGCGGAGACGGTCGGGACGTTGGTGCGCATGTACTCGTCGACCAGGACGTAACCGCGGTCCGTCGCGACGCCCTGCTCCTCGTAACCGAGACCGGCGGAGACGGGCCCGCGGCCCACCGCGACCAGCAGGACCTCGGCCTCGAACTCCTTGCCGTCGGCCAGGGTGACCTTGACGCCGTCGGCGGTGTACTCGGCCTTCGAGAAGAAGGTGCCCAGGTTGAACTTGATGCCGCGCTTGCGGAACGCGCGCTCGAGCAGCTTCGAGGAGTTCTCGTCCTCGACCGGCACGAGGTGCTTGAGGCCCTCGATGACCGTCACGTCGGCGCCGAAGGACTTCCACGCCGAGGCGAACTCGACGCCGATGACGCCGCCGCCCAGGATGATCGCGGACTTCGGCACGCGGTCCAGGACGAGGGCGTGGTCGGAGGAGATGATCCGGTTGCCGTCGATCTCCAGGCCCGGCAGCGACTTCGGCACGGAGCCGGTCGCGAGCAGCACGTGGCGGCCCTGGACGCGCTGCCCGTTCACGTCGACGGAGGTCGGGGAGGACAGGCGGCCCTCACCCTCGATGTACGTCACCTTGCGGGAGGCGATGAGTCCCTGGAGGCCCTTGTAGAGGCCGGAGACGACGCCGTCCTTGTACTTGTGGACGGCGGGGACGTCGATGCCCTCGAAGGTGGCCTTGACGCCGAACTGCTCGCTCTCGCGGGCCTGGTCGGCGATCTCGCCCGCGTGCAGCAGGGCCTTGGTGGGGATGCACCCCCGGTGCAGGCAGGTACCGCCGACCTTGTCCTTCTCGATCAGGGCGACGTCCAGGCCCAGCTGCGCCCCGCGCAGGGCCGCGGCGTAACCACCGCTACCACCGCCGAGGATCACTAGGTCGAAAACGGTGCTGGCGTCGTTCGCCACGTCACGTCCTCCATGCATGTGCGCCACGCCGGTCTCCAGTGACCGGTCGGCGGCTGGTGTCCGGCCGCTCTGTCTCGGCCCTGTGGTGGGGGCCCTGTCCTGCCGAGCCCCATCCTCGCACTTGTCGGACCCCGACGAGACACGGGGCCGGGGTGTGAGACACCCCACGCTCACTTGTGACAGACCTGAGAGGTGCTCAGGGGTGCGGGGAACTGCGCGACCAGCCACGTACGACCCGCGCCCGCCGGTACGACGGACGGAGCCGAGTGATCAGGCGCACAGTCCCCCTCCCGGAGGGACCAGCGCGTGTTTCGAAAGTCCCGTCTGCCCGGCGACGCCTGGCACGCACTCCCCCAGAGGGGGGACCCCCAGCCGCGTTGTCGGGATCACCCCGACACAACCGCTATCGGCGCGACCCTCCGCCTTGCGATCGCACGCACCGGACGCCGCCGGGCCTGCCCTTCGGGCAGACGACGCTCCTTTCGAAACACGCCCTAGCCGAGGTCGCCGGCGGCGGTCAGTTCGGCCAGCCGCACCAGCGTCCGCACGGCGGTGCCGGTGCCGCCCTTGGGGGTGTAGCCGAAGGGGCCGCCCTCGTTGAACGCCGGACCGGCGATGTCCAGGTGCGCCCAGGTGATCCCCTCGCCCACGAACTCGCGCAGGAAGAGACCGGCCACCAGCCCGCCGCCCATCCGCTCGCCCATGTTCGCGAGGTCCGCGACGGTGGAGTCCATGCCCTTGCGCAGGTGCTCCGGCAGCGGCATCGGCCACGCGGGCTCGCCGACCTCCTCGGCGGCCTCGTGCACCGCGGAGCGGAACGCGTCGTCGTTCGCCATGATCCCGAAGGTGCGGCTGCCGAGCGCCAGCATCATCGCGCCGGTCAGGGTCGCCACGTCGACGATCGCGTCCGGCTTCTCCGCGGAGGCCGCCCACAGCGCGTCCGCGAGGACCAGCCGGCCCTCGGCGTCGGTGTTGAGGACCTCGACGGTCTTGCCGCTGTACATGCGCAGCACGTCACCCGGGCGGGTGGCGGAGCCGGACGGCATGTTCTCGGCGAGCGCCAGCCAGCCGGTGACGTTCACCTCGAGCCCGAGCCGGGCGGCGGCGACGACCGCGGCGAAGACCGCCGCGGCCCCGCTCATGTCGCACTTCATCGTCTCGTTGTGCCCGGCCGGCTTGAGCGAGATGCCGCCCGAGTCGTAGGTGATGCCCTTGCCGACGAACGCGAGGTGCTTCGTCGCCTTGGCGGACGTGTACGACAGCTTGACCAGGCGCGGAGCCGCCGCCGAGCCGGCGCCGACGCCGAGGATGCCGCCGTAGCCGCCCTTGACGAGCGCCTTCTCGTCGAGGACCTGCACCTTGATGCCGTGTTCCTTCGCAGCGGCCTGCGCGATGCCGGCGAACGCCTCCGGGTCGAGGTCGTTCGGCGGCATGTTGATCAGGTCGCGGGCCCGGTTGAGCTCCTCGCCGACGGCGGCGGCCCGCAGCAGCGCGGCCTTGTGGGCGGCGTCGCGGGGCTTCCCGCCGAGCAGGGCGGCCTCGGCGAGCGGCGCCTTGGCGTTCTTGGCCTTGGCGTCGCTGTTCGAGCGCGCGTTCTGCTTGTAGGCGTCGAAGGAGTAGGCGCCGAGCACCACGCCCTCGCCGATCGCGCCGATGTCGCCGGCGTCGGTCACGGGCAGCGCGAAGGCGGCCTTCTTGGAGCCGCCGAGGATGCGGGCGGCGGCGCCGGCCGCCCTGCGCAGCGCCTCGGGCTCGTAGGCGGCGTCCTTCTCGGGCTCGGAGCCGAGGCCCACCGCGAGCACGAGCGGCGTCTTGAAGCCGGCCGGGGCGGGCAGCTTCGTCACCTCGCCCTCGGCGCCGGAAGCCCCGAGGGTCTCCAGAACGCCGGCGAGCCGGCCGTCGAACGCCGTGTCGACGGCTTCGGCGCCTGGGGCAACGATCGGGCCCTTTACGCCCTTGGCGACACCGATCACGATCGCGTCGGCCCGCAGGCCGGGCGCCGCGGCGGTGCTGAGAGTGAGAGCAGTCACGGTGGTGAAATCTCGCTTCCGATGTGGAGTTGCTGTGGCCGGAGCACGGTTCGACCGGGCCCGACAGCCGACCCTGGATGAGGGCCGTGGGTGCGGTCGTGTCCGGGGTGCGTCCCACCGGCGCGGCGAACCGGCGTGGCGAATCCCGGAACGAGCGTACGCGTGCCTGTGCGTCCGCTCATGCGCGCGAGCCTTCGCCCCTGTCGGTGGCGTCGTCTCCGCCGGACGATCCTCGCACTACCGTGACCGGCGCACACCCCTCGGGTTCCCCACCGGCCACGGCCGCCCCCCGCGCGACGCAGGACGACGCCTACCCGCCCAGCGCCAGCACCGTCAGCGCGGTCGTCGCCGCGGTCTCCGCCAGCCCGCCGAACACGTCACCGGTGACCCCGCCGAGGCGGCGCGTGCAGTGGCGCAGCAGGAGTTCGGCGGCGGCGAGGGCCAGGACGACCGAGGAGGCCGTGCGCACCCCGTCGGCCGTGCCGGACAGCCCGCCGCAGAGGGCCGCGACGACGACGCAGACGGCTGCCGCGCCCGCCGCGCCCGCGACCGGAACCACCCCGGCGACCGCCGCGCCTAGCCCCTCCGGCCGGGCCGCCGGGACCCCGGCGCGGGCGGCCAGGGTGAGCGCCAGTCGCGCGGCGACGGCCGAGACGACGGCGGCGACCGCGCCCCGCGCCCAGGAGTCGCCGTACGCCTGCGCCAGCGCGGCCGTCTGGGCGAGCAGCACCAGGACGAGCGTGAGCACGCCGAACGGGCCGATGTCCGACTGCTTCATGATCCGCAGCGCGTCCTCGGCGGGCTTGCCGCTGCCCAGACCGTCCGCGGTGTCGGCCAGCCCGTCGAGATGCAGCCCCCGGGTGAGGACGGCCGGCACGGCGGCCGAGGCGACGGCGGCGAGCAGCGGGCCCGCGCCCAGCCGCAGCAGCAGCAGCCCGAGCCCCGCCGCGCAGCCGCCGACGACCAGCCCGACCAGGGGCGCGCTCAGCATCCCGCCGCGTGCTGCCGGACGGTCCCAGCGGGTCACCCGCACCGGCAGAACGGTGAGGGTGCCGAAGGCGAAGCGCAGGCCGTCGAGGGATGAGGCGGGAGGCGGGGCAGTGGACACCGCGGCAGACTACGGCCTGCCCGCCCGGCGGATCATGCCGGGGACGACCGCCGGGACGGCCGCCGGGCAGCCCCCGGCCGGTCACGGCCCCGCCCGGCCGCACCAGCCCTAGCCCGGACGCCCCGCCCGCGAGGCAGCGCGCCCCGCTCACCGTGAGACTGGGGGCATGGGCGACTGGCTGCAGCGCAACATCGTCGAACCGGGCAAGCTCCCGCTGCTTCTCGCCCTGATCGCTTTCGTGGCCACCTTCCTGATCACCCGGGTCATCACCCGCCTCATCCGGGCCGGCAAGGGTCCGTTCGGCAACGTCAGCTCCGGCGGGGTGCACATCCACCACGTCGTCCCGGGCGTCGTGCTGACCGTCGCGGGCGGATTCGGCTCCGTGGCGAGCGGCCGGCACGGCTTCGGGGCGGGCGCCTTCGCGGTGGTCTTCGGCATCGGCACGGGCCTGGTCCTCGACGAGTTCGCGCTGATCCTGCACCTGGACGACGTGTACTGGACGGAGGCGGGCCGCAAGAGCGTGGAGGCCGTGGTCCTCACGGCGGCGCTGGGCGGACTGCTGCTCGTGGGCTTCTCGCCGTTCGGCGTCGACGGGATGAGCGAGGAGGAGCTGCAGGACCGGGGAAGCGTCCTCGCGACCGTCGGGGCGAACGTCCTCTTCTCGCTGGCCGTGCTCACCAAGGGCAAGGTCAAGACAGCCGTGTTCAGCGTGTTCGTCCCGTTCGTCGGGCTCATCGGCCTGGTCCGGGTGGCCCGGCCCGCCTCGCCGTGGGCCCGGCGGTTCTACCGGCGGCGGCCGCGGGCCCGCGCGAAGGCGATGCTGCGCGCCTACCGGCACGACCGGCGCTGGGCGAGGCCGCGCCGGCTGGTGGGGGACTGGCTCGGCGGCAAGACGGACGCGGAGCTGGCTCAGTCCGGCGAACGCAGGTGAGGGGGCCGGTCCGGCGAACGCAGGCCAGGGGGCCGGTCCGGCGAACGGAGGTGGCGGCGGCGGTCCGGCGCGCGTGGGCGACGGCGCCGGTCCGGGCCGCC
>NZ_JBMNDR010000064.1:0-55383 GCF_052543235.1 Streptomyces sp. SAS_272
GGACCCCCGCCCCGGCCGGGCCCGCCGCCCGCGCGCGGCCGGGACGAGCCCGGGGCGGGCCCGGGGACGAGCCCGAGGACCGGCCCGGGGACGAGCCCAGAGGCGGCTGTCGCTCGCCGTCGCCTCACCGGCGTGTCACAGGACGACCGCCTCGGTCGCGGCGGGCTCGTCGAACTGGGTCCGGTACAGCTCCGCGTACCGCCCGCCGGCCGCCAGCAGCTGCTCGTGGTCGCCGCGCTCCACGACCCGGCCGGACTCGACGACGAGGATCAGGTCGGCGGCGCGGACGGTGGACAGCCGGTGCGCGATGACGACGGCGGTACGGTCGGCCAGCGCCTCCGCGAGGGCCTCCTGGACGGCCGCCTCGGAGGTGTTGTCGAGGTGGGCTGTGGCCTCGTCGAGGATGACGACGCGCTGTCCGGCCAGCAGCAGCCGGGCGATGGTCATGCGCTGGCGTTCGCCGCCGGAGAGCCGGTAGCCGCGTTCGCCGACGACGGTGTCGAGGCCGTCGGGCAGGGAGCGCACGAGATCGTCGAGGCGGGAGCGGCGCAGCGCGTCCCACAGGTCGTCCTCGGTGGCCGACGGGCGGGCGAGCAGGAGGTTGGCCCGGACGGTGTCGTGGAACAGGTGGCCGTCCTGGGTGACCATGCCGAGGGTCGCCCGCAGGGTGCTCGCGCTCAGGTCGCGCACGTCCACGCCGCCGATGCGGACGGCGCCCTCGTCGACGTCGTAGAGGCGCGGCAGGAGTTGGGCGATCGTCGACTTGCCGGCGCCGGAGGAGCCGACGAGGGCGATGGTCTGTCCGGGGTCGGCGCGGAAGGAGACGCCGTGCAGGACCTCGGCGCCGCCGCGGGAGTCCAGGACGGCGACCTCCTCCAGAGAGGCGAGGGAGACCTTGTCGGCGGACGGGTAGCCGAAGCGGACGTCGTCGAACTCGACGGAGACCGGGCCCTCGGGCACCTCGCGGGCGTCGGGCTTCTCCTCGATCAGCGGCTTCAGGTCGAGCACCTCGAAGACCCGCTCGAAGCTGACCAGGGCGCTCATCGCCTCGACCCGGGCCCCGGCGAGCGAGGTGAGCGGGGCGTAGAGGCGGGTCAGCAGCAGGGCGAGGGCGACGACGGCTCCCGGTTCCAGGGAGCCCTTCAGCGCGAGGTGACCGCCGAGGCCGTAGACCAGGGCGAGGGCCAGCGCGGAGACGAGGGTCAGGGCGGTCATGAACACCGACTGGGCGGTGGCGGTGCGGACGCCGATGTCGCGCACCCGGGCCGCGCGGGCCGCGAACTCGGCCGACTCCTCCTCGGGGCGGCCGAACAGCTTGACCAGCGTGGCGCCGGGGGCGGAGAACCGCTCGGTCATCCGGGTGCCCATCGACGCGTTGAGCGCGGCCGCCTCCCGCTGCATGCCGGCCATCCGCCTGCCCATCCGCCGCGCCGGGATCACGAACACCGGCAGCAGGACCAGCGCGAGCAGCGTGACCTGCCAGGAGAGCGTGAGCATGACAGCCAGGGTGAGCACCAGGGTGACCAGGTTGGAGACCACTCCGGAGAGCGTGTTGCTGAACGCGCGCTGCGCTCCGATGACGTCGTTGTTGAGTCGGGAGACGAGCGCTCCCGTACGGGTACGTGTGAAGAACGCGACCGGCATCCGCTGCACATGATCGAACACAGCCGTGCGCAGATCGAGGATGAGCCCCTCCCCGAGCGTCGCCGACAGCCTCCTGCCCAGGACGCCGAGCGCCGCCTCCAGCACCGCGATGCCCGCGATGAGCAGCGCCAGCCGCACGACGGTGCCCGGGTCGCCGTGCGACACGATCGCGTCGACGACCTTCCCTGCGAGGACGGGGGTGGCGACGGCCAGCAGCGCGGTCAGCACCCCCAGTACGACGAACAGCGCGATGCGGCGGCGGTGCGGTCGGGCGAACACGCCGATGCGGCGCAGTGTCGCACGGTCGAAGGGGCGGCGTTCCTGTTGGCTGTTCATGACGCTGTACAGCTGCGTCATGGCGATCGCGTCCATGCTCATGGGACCGACCGTAGAACCTCAAGCATTATTGAGGTCAAGTCCTTTCCGACGTCCACCCGTAGGAACGTCTCCGGCACCGTCGGGGGCGACGACACGAAGGCCGCTTGTCCGAAGGCCCCCGGCCCGGGCGCCCCACGCACGACGCCCCCGAACACGAAGGCCCCGATGACCGTGAGCAATGTTCCGTCCACGCTGGTGAAACCGGCGGTTGGCCCCGCCCGGGAACCCTCGGCAGGTGTGACAGCGGTTCCTCTCGCCCCCGGCGGAGCGGCCCGGCGGCTGCCGGTGCGTCAGCTCCTGTGTCTGCTTCCGCTCCTGCTGGTCACCGTCGTCGCGGTGCGGCACCGGTCCGTACTCGCCGACGGGGTGGCGCAGTTGCGCGGCGCCGAGTGGCCCTGGCTGCTGGCCGCGGTCGGCGCGACCTGTCTGACCTGGGTGGCGGCGGCCGTCACCCGGCAGGGCGCGGTCGTGCAGCGGCTGCCCGGACGGCGGCTGCTGGCCACGCAGTTCGCGGCGGGCGCGGCCAACCACCTGCTGCCGACGGGGCTGGGCGCGAGCGCGGTCAACCTGCGGTTCATGTCGGTGTGCGGGGTTCCGCTGGCCCGCTCCTCGGCGGCCCTCGCGCTGTATCTGCTGGCGGAGGGCGTGGCCCGGGTGGGCCTGCTGACCGCGCTGCTGCTCGCCTTCCCCGAAGCGCTGCGGCTCGGCCCCCTGCTGCCCGGCGGGTCGTTCGGCCCGCTGCTCGCCGCCCTCGCGACGGTGTCGCTGGTCGCGGCGGGCGCGCTCGCCTGCGTGCGACGGCTGCGGTCGGCGGTGTGCTCGTTCCTGCGGACCGCGCTCGGCGAGGCGCGTTCGGTGCACTCCCGGCCCGCCCGGGCGCTCGCGCTGTGGGGCGGCTCGCTGGCGTTCCCGCTGCTGCAGGCGGCCGGCTTCGCCGCCGTGGGACAGGCGCTGCACCTGCCGGTGCCCGCGGCGCACATGGCGGTCGCGTACGTGGCGGCCACGGTGGCCGTCGCGCTGGTGCCGACGCCGGGCGGGATCGGCTCGGTGGAGGCGGCGCTGGTGGTGGCGCTGGTGGCGGCCGGCGGGCCGGTGGCGGTCGCCACCGCCGTGGTCCTCGGCTACCGCATCATCACCGTGTGGCTGCCGCTGGTGCCGGGCGCGCTGACGCTCGCGGCGCTGGTACGCATGAAGATCGTCTGATCCGGTCGCCGACGTCGGCCTGCCGCACCCCCGCGCACACCGTCGCGGGGCCGGCGCGTCCGCGCGCCGGGGCGTTTTCGGCCGTCCGTGACCGCGGGCCCGTCCTGCTCCCCCTCGGCACCTCCCGGCTCCGGCCGCACGCCTCGCCGGAGCGGCGCGATCTCGCCGGCGCGACCGGATCCGCCGGTACGAACTGCCGTGCCGGATACGGCAGGATGAGCGGTCGCGCCCCGGGCGCCCGACCGGGCGGGGGCGCCATCGCACATCCCGGAACCGAACAGGTGACATCGTGACGAGACTTCACATCCGGCCGTCGGCTGCCGCGTCGGCCGCGGATCGACTTCCCGGAGGTGACCGGTGAACCGCGCACTGACCCTCGACGACGGCGTCCTCGCCGGAATCGCCCTGGCCACCGGTCTGTTGACGGCCTTCCTGTCGCGCACCGTGCTGCGCTGGCTGGCGAAGCACGCCAAGCGCACCAAGTGGAGCGGCGACGACGTCGTCGTGGACGCGCTGCGCACCGTCGTGCCGTGGGCGGCGATCGCCGGCGGCGCGGCGGCCGCGGCCGCGGTGCTGCCGCTGACCAAGGCGGTCCAGCACACCGTCAACCAGTGCCTGACGGTGCTGCTGATCTTCGTGGTGACGGTGTCGGCGGCGCGGGTCGTTGCCGGACTGGTGCAGTCGGTGACGTCGTCGCGCTCGGGAGTCGCCGGGTCGGCCACCATCTTCGTGAACATCACCCGGATCCTGGTCCTGGCGATCGGCTTCCTGGTGATGCTGCAGACGCTGGGCATCTCCATAGCGCCCCTGCTCACCGCCCTCGGTGTCGGTGGTCTGGCGGTCGCGCTCGCCCTGCAGGACACCCTCGCGAACCTCTTCGCGGGCATCCACATCCTCGCCTCCAAGACCGTCCAGCGCGGCGACTACATCAAGCTGAGCAGCGGCGAGGAGGGCTACGTCGAGGACATCAACTGGCGTCAGACGACCGTGCGCGCGCTCTCCAACAACCTGGTCGTCATCCCCAACGGCCAGCTCGCCAAGACGAACATGACCAACTACATGCGTCCCGAGCAGCAGTTGACGGTCCTGGTGCAGGTGGGCGTGGCCTACGACAGCGACCTGGAGCACGTGGAGCAGGTGACGTCGGAGGTCATCGCGGAGGTCATGACGGGAGTGGACGGCGCCCTGCCCGAACACGAGCCCGCGATCCGCTTCCACACCTTCGGCGACTCGCGGATCGGCTTCACCGTGATCCTGGGCGTCGGCGAGTTCAGCGACCAGTACCGGATCAAGCACGAGTTCATCAAGCGGCTGCACCGCCGTTACCGCGAGGAGGGCATCCGGATTCCGGCGCCGGCCCGCACGGTGGCGTTGCAGTCGGGCGCCGTCGTCATCCCGCAGCAGCGGACCGGCGAGGGGGTCGTGCAGGGCGAGATGCCCGCCCTGCACGACTGACGGCGCTCACTCGGGTCAGAGCGTGGCCGAGTTCTCGTGCCACCGCGCGTCCGCCCGCCGGCGCGGCGCGGTGAGGGACGGCGGCACCGGGGTGACCGTCCAGTCGGGGTGACCGGGCATCCTCGGGGTCGTCGTGCCGTACAGCCAGTCGCGCAGGAAGCCGGAGACGTCCTGCCCGCCGACGTGGGAGGCGACGGCGATGTAGTCCTCCGTCGACGCCGAGGAGTCGCGGTACCGGGCGAGGAAGGCCCGCTCGACCGCGTGGAAGGCGTCCTCGCCGATGAGCTGGCGCAGCGCGTACAGGACGAGGACGCCGCCCAGGTAGCGCTGGCTGTCGAAGAGGTTGGCCGCGTTCGGCGCGGCGACCGGGCCGGAGGACTTGCGCCACTGGTCGCCGCGCGCGTAGGTGTCCTTCATCCGGGCCTCGAACGTGGTCAGCCCCAGGGAGTCCGCCCAGCCGCGCTCGTAGCGGTAGAGCAGCCCGTAGAAGTCGGCGTGGCCCTCGTTGATCCACAGGTCGGCCCAGGTGGCGGGGCTGACGCTGTTGCCGAAGTAGGAGTGGACCAGCTCGTGCATCATGTGCGAGCCGATCTTCGGCTCCGCCTGCAGCAGGAAGTTCGGCTTGTAGAGGGTGAGGGTCTGGGTCTCGAGGCCGGTGAAGTCGAAGGCGTTCGGGGCGTCGGAGTTGCAGGGCAGCAGTCCGTACGTCTCGAAGGGGTAGGCGCCCAGCCGCGCCTCGAGCCACTCGACGAGGCCCGGGGTGAGGGCGAGCGCCGGCTCCAGGGCCTCGGCGCGGGCGACCGGCACGACATCGCGCAGGCGCAGCCCGTGCGGCCCCTGGCGCTCCTTGACGACGTAGTCGCCGACCGTGATCTGCACCAGCTCGGTGGCGATCGGCGAGCGGGAGCGGTAGGTGTACGCGGTCCGGTCGCCGGCCAGGTCCTCGGTGCACACCAGCGAGCCGTTCGCGACGGCGCGCAGGGCGGCGGGCACGGTGATGCGGAAGGTGAAGTCCGCCTTGTCCGACGGGTGGTCGTTGCAGGGGAACACGGTGTGCGCGGAGTCCGGCTGGGGGCATATCGCGAACCCGTCCGGGGTGGGGACCCAGGCGGTGTGCGCGAGGGTGCGCCGCGGGTCGGCCGTGTACGTCACGCACACCGTGACGCGCTGCCGTGCGCGCAGCGGCCGGGCGGGCGTGATCCGCAGCTTCTCGTCCGCCTGCTCGAAGGCGGCGGTGCGGCCGTCGACCCGGACCGTGCGTATGTCGAGGCCGAGGGAGTCGAGGGAGAACCGGGTGAGGTCCTGGGCGGTGCGCAGGTCCAGGGTGGCCGTGGCGTCGACGAGGGTGGTCGTCGCGTCGTAGGCGACGTCGAGGTGGTAGGCGGCGACGCGGTAGCCGCCGTTGCCCAGGTTCGGGAAGACGGGGTCCGCGAGCGTCTCGGGGGCGGGGGCGGGCGCGTCGTCGGGCTTCCCGTCCGCGTGAGCCGTGGTTCCCCCGGCCAGGACTGCTGCCGTGCCGATCAGGGCGGCCGCCGGGGCCGTCACTCTGCTGCGATATCTCATGGTCCGCTTTCGCTCGGGCGGCCGGGTGGTCGGTCCGGCCGTCGGATCAGGTCGAGGATCTACCTGGTTGACCGCGGAAACGGCCGTTTCGGTTGCATCCGGCGGACACCTGGGCCGTCCCGGATGTGAGGAGACCCCTGTCGAGCCGAACCCGAGCACGAGATATCTTGATGTCGAGCAATGTTGCAGACGTGGAGCGGAGCACCCGGTGACTGACTCGACCATCATCTATACGCACACTGACGAGGCCCCGGCCCTGGCGACGTATTCCTTCCTGCCGGTGGTCCAGGCGTACGCCTCGCAGGCGGGTGTCGCGGTCCAGACGCGGGACATCTCGCTGGCCGGACGCATCATCGCCGTGTTCCCGGAGTACCTGACCGAGGACCAGCGGATCCCGGACGCGCTGACCGAGCTCGGCGAGCTGGCGAAGACGCCCGAGGCCAACATCATCAAGCTGCCCAACATCTCGGCGTCGATCCCGCAGCTCAAGGCCGCGGTGGCTGAGCTGCAGGCCCAGGGCTACGCGCTGCCGGCCTACCCGGACGACCCGAAGACCGACGAGGAGCGGGACATCCAGGCCCGCTACGACAAGGTCAAGGGCTCCGCCGTGAACCCGGTCCTGCGCGAGGGCAACTCCGACCGCCGCGCGCCCGCGTCGGTCAAGAAGTACGCCAAGACCCACCCGCACCGCATGGGCGCCTGGTCGTCGGACTCCAAGACCAACGTCGCGACCATGGGCGAGAACGACTTCCGCTCCACCGAGAAGTCCGTGGTGATCCCCGAGGCCGGTTCGGTGCGGATCGAGCTGGTCGCCGAGGACGGCTCCACCACGGTCCTGCGCGAGTCGGTACCGGTCCTCGAGGGCGAGGTCGTCGACGCCTCCGTGATGCGCGTGGCCGCGCTGCGCGAGTTCCTCACCGCGCAGATCGCCCGCGCCAAGGCCGAGGGCGTGCTCTTCTCGGTGCACCTGAAGGCCACGATGATGAAGGTCTCCGACCCGATCGTCTTCGGCCACGTGGTGCGCGCGTTCTTCCCGAAGACCTTCGCGCAGTACGGCGCGACGCTGGCCGCGGCCGGCCTCACCCCCAACGACGGCCTCGGCGGCATCCTCAAGGGCCTGGAGGCCCTGCCCGAGGGCGACGCGGTCAAGGCCTCCTTCGAGGCCGAGCTCGCCGAGGGCCCGGCCCTCGCGATGGTCGACTCCGACAAGGGCATCACCAACCTGCACGTGCCGTCCGACGTCATCGTCGACGCGTCGATGCCGGCCATGATCCGCACCTCCGGCCACATGTGGGGCCCCGACGGCCAGGAGGCCGACACCCTCGCGGTCCTGCCGGACTCCTCCTACTCCGGCGTCTACCAGGCCGTGCTCGACGACTGCCGTGCGCACGGCGCGTACGACCCGTCGACCATGGGCTCCGTCCCGAACGTCGGCCTCATGGCGCAGAAGGCCGAGGAGTACGGCTCGCACGACAAGACCTTCGAGATCAAGGCCGCCGGCACGGTCCGTCTGGTCGACGGGGCCGGCAACGTCCTCATCGAGCAGCCGGTCGCCGAGGGCGACGTCTTCCGCGCCTGCCAGACCAAGGACGCGCCGATCCGGGACTGGGTGAAGCTGGCCGTCACCCGCGCCCGCGCCACCGGCGACCCGGCCGTGTTCTGGCTGGACGAGACCCGCGCGCACGACGCCAACCTCATCGCCAAGGTCAACGCCTACCTGGCGGACCACGACACCGAGGGCCTGGACATCCGCATCCTCGCCCCGGTCGACGCCACGAAGCTGTCGGTGGAGCGCATCCGCCGCGGCGAGAACACCATCTCGGTGACCGGCAACGTGCTGCGCGACTACCTGACCGACCTCTTCCCCATCCTGGAGCTGGGCACCAGCGCCAAGATGCTGTCGGTCGTCCCGCTGATGGCGGGCGGCGGCCTGTTCGAGACGGGTGCCGGCGGCTCCGCGCCCAAGCACGTCCAGCAGCTGGTCAAGGAGAACTACCTGCGCTGGGACTCCCTGGGCGAGTTCTTCGCGCTCGTGCCCTCCCTCGAGCAGTTCGCGACGGCCACCGGCAACACCCGCGCCAAGGTCCTCGCCGACGCCCTCGACCGCGCCACGGCGACCTTCCTCAACGAGGACAAGTCCCCGACCCGTCGCGTCGGCGGCATCGACAACCGCGGCAGCCACTTCTTCCTGTCCCTGTACTGGGCGCAGGAGCTGGCCGCGCAGACCGACGACGCCGACCTGGCGAAGGTGTTCGCGCCGCTCGCCGAGACGCTGGCCGCGGCCGAGCAGACGATCGTCGGCGAGCTGATCGCCGCGCAGGGCGAGCCGGCCGACATCGGCGGCTACTACCAGCCCGACCCGGCCAAGGCGGCGGCGGTCATGCGCCCGTCGGCCACCTGGAACGAGGCCCTCGCCTCGCTGAGCTGACGCACGCGGCCCGGCGCCGCACCCGTACGGCGCCACCGCGCCCCGACCGGCACCGACCGGCCGGGGCGCGGCGCGTTTGCCGCCCGGCCCGGTGTCACCAGTCCCGGGTGGCGATCAGCTCCTCCACGTCGGCGTCCGCGTAGCCGTAGGCCCGGGCGACGAACCAGAAGTCCCCGGCTATCTCCTCCCGGGCCACGGTCTCGATCTCGCTGCCGGCCTCCCAGAAGGCGTCCTGCAGGGCGTTGAACTCCTCGGTGGCGGCATGGGTGAGGGCGTACAGCGCGTCGAGTCCGGCGGGCCGCTCGGCCTCGACCCGCTCGCACAGCCGCAGCAGGATCTCCCTGCCCCGGTCCACCAGGTGATCCGGGTAATAGCCGTCCCGGTACAGCCCTTTCAGGAACACGTGCTCTGCCACTTGCTCGTTCGTCGCCGCCATGCCGCTCCCCCGCTCGGTTCCCCGCCATGTTGTGATGGCGTCCTTGATCGTGCACCACACCACTGACAACGCCCTGGAGCAGCCTCATGACCTCCGCCGTACCGTCCTTCGCGTGCCTTCCCGGCGCCGCCGGGTCGCCGGTGATCCTCCATGTGCCGCACTCGGCGCGGGAGATACCGGCCGAGGTGCGGGCGGGCATCGTGCTGGGCGACGGGGCGCTGGAGCGGGAGCTGGACCACATCACCGACGCGCACACCGCGCGGATCGCCGAGGAGGCGGCCCGGCGGGCGGGAGCGGCGCCCTGGCGGTTCGTGAACGGGCTGTCGCGCCTGGTCGTCGACCCGGAGCGGTTCCCCGACGAGCGGGAGGAGATGCGGGCCGTCGGCATGGGAGCCGTCTACACCCGGACCACGCACCTCGAGCCGCTGCGGCCCGAGGACACCGACCCCGAGCCGCTGCTCGCCCGCTACTTTCGGCCGTACGCCCGGGCGATGGCCGACGCCGTCGGCGAACGGCTCGCCGCCGTCGGACGGGTCGTCGTCATCGACGTGCACTCGTATCCCGCCGCGCCGCTCCCCTACGAGCTGCACGGCGAGGGGCCGCGGCCGGCGGTGTGCCTGGGCACCGACGGCTTCCACACCCCGCCGGAGCTGGCGGCGGCCGCGCGGGCGGCGTTCGGGGAGATCGGCGACACGGGCCTCGACAGCCCGTTCGCGGGGACGTACGTACCGCTCGAGTACTACGGGAAGGACCCCCGGGTGAGCGCGCTGATGGTGGAGATCCGCCGGGACACGTACATGAGCGAGCCGGGCGGCCCGGCAGCCGGCCCGGGACTCACCCGGCTCGCGTCGGCGCTGGCGGCTCTCGTGGACGCCGTCACCGGCTGAGCGCCATCGACCGCGTGTCACCGGCCGGCCGCCCCGCCCGACCCCCGTCCTGCCGACCCGCCCCGCCCGACCCCCGTCCTGCCCCGCCCGACCCGTCCGGGGGGCGAAGGCCTCAGGCGCGCAGCCACTCCGTGACGACCACGTCCCCGCCGGTCCGCAGCCGCAGTGCGAACGGGCCGGCGGGCGGTGCGGCGCAGGCGAAGCGGCCCAGGTCGTCGGCGGTGAGCGCGGCGCCGGCCCGGGGACCGTGCAGGACCTCGATCGACGCGGGCTGCGGCGGCAGCAACTGCCCCAGCAGCCCGTCCTCGGTCACCTCGACGTCGACCGTGAGCCCACCGGAGTGGAACGTCAGCATCCGCGGCACGTCCGCCGCCCCCCGCACCGGGACGGCGTCGACCAGCGAGTCGAAGGTCAGCTCAGCGATCCGCGCGTCCAGGTCGTGCAGCGCGTAGGCCTCCACGGCGGCCCGCCGCAGCTCGGCCGGCACCGGGTCCAGGACGGCGGCGGCGTCGCGGAGTTCCTCTTCCATCCGGTCGTGGTCGAGTTCCTCGTCGACGAAGGGGACGTCACCGAAGAAGTCGTCCGGCTCGCCGTCGTCCACGTGGTCCATGCCGTTCATGCCGTCGATGTCGCTCATAGCGTTCACAGAGCTCCCCGTGCGTCGAGTCGGGCGCGCAGCCGGCGCAGACACCGCTGGCGCATCGGGCCGATGCTGCCCACGGCGATGCCCAGGGCGGCCGACACCTCCTGGTAGCTGGGCGGCGGCGAGGCGATCAGCACCCGCAGCAGTTGCCTGCAGCGCTCGCCGAGCGCCTCGAACTCCTGCCACAGGAACCGCACGCGCTCGCCCTGTGCGGCCGCCTCCTCCGAGTCCAGCACCGACTGCTCGGGCGTGCGGTCCTCGCTGGCCCGGTCGAGCAGGTGCGGATCGTCGGTCGGGGTGATCCGGCGCAGACCCTTGATCACTTTCAGGCACTCGTTGCGGGCGGTGCTCGCGAGCCATGACCCCGCCTTGTGCGGCTCGCGGATGCGCCCGAGGTGCTGGGCGAAGCGGAACCAGACCGTCTGGTACACCTCGTGTCCGTCGGCGTCCGAGAGCCGGTGGGCGCGCACGACCGACCACACCAGTGGGCTCAGCCCGTCCACCAGCCCCTTCCAGGCCGCAGCGTCGCCGTCGACGGCGGACTGGACGAGCGCGCCGACCTCAGTACGGTCCACCGTCCCACCCCTCGTGTACGGCCTGTCATCGTACGCCGTGGCGGGGTGCGTCCCGGACCTCATGCGGCCCTCACGCGGGACCGACCGGGACCGGCCGCCAGGTGGGCGGCAGCAGGGCCGGCACATGGACGCCCCGCACCTCCGCGAACTCGGCGTTGCCTGCCAGTAGCTGGCGAGCCGCGGCCCGGGGGTCGGTCAGCCGGTTCGCGTTCATGTGGGCGGCGACGAGGCCCGCGGCCACGGGGGTCGCGAAGGACGTCCCGCTCCAGGACGCGAGCCCCTCGAACATCACCTGGTCCGGCTTGCCCGGCGCGGCCTGCTGCGCCTCGCTCAACACCCCGGTGTGGCGCGGGGATCGGCAGGTGCAGGAGTAGTCGAAGCCGTAACGGCAGGCGTCGTAGGTGGAGTGCTGGTAGACGTACGGGACGGGTGCGCCGAAGCCGGTGAAGGCGCTGACCAGCCGCTCGCCCGGGGCATAGGCCTTCACCCAGGGACCGTGGTTGCTGAAGCACGCGCCGAACGCGCCGTCGCCGCGCAGCGCGCCCACCGACAGGACCGCGTCGGCGTGTTCGGGCAGGGCGGCGTAGGCGGCGGGCCAGAACGGCGCCGCACTGGCGTTGTTGCCGGCGGCCGCGACCAACAGGGTGTGCCGCGAGCGGAGTTCGTCCATGAACGCGGCGACGCCGAGCAGACCGTCGGCACGGCCGTTGGAGGTGCCCGCGGAGAGGCTGAGGATGTCGGGCCAGCCGTCCTCGACGGCGTCGAAGAGTCTCTCGCCGAACTCCGACTCCAGGATCGCGCCCGCGTCGTCGAGCGTGCCGCGCACGGTGACGTCGGTGTTCGGCGCGACGGCCGCGACGAGGCCGGCGATGAACGTGCCGTGGCCGACGTACTGCTGGAGGACGCCGTCCTCGTCGGTCTCTCGGACCTGGAGGTCGCCCTGGGTGTGCGCCAGCAGCGGGTAGGAGCGGTAGTCGTGCGTGAGGCCGGTGTCGACGACGAGGACGCCGACGGCGCGCGCCGGGTCGTGGGCCGTCACCGCGGCGCCGGGGTTGGGCGGCCCGGTGCGCGGTGCGGGCACCGGCTCGTCGCCGGGGCAGGCGTTCACCGCGATCGACACCACGTGGTTGCGGCTGACCAGCCGGCGGCCCGCGCGCCCCTCCGTCTCCCGCAGCGCGCGCAACGCGCCCGCGACGGCGTGGTCGGCGGTACGGCCGCCCTCGCCCGGGTCGCCGACCCGGATACGGGTGATGCCCGACCGGTTGGCCTGCGGACCCGCACGGCGCACATGGTCCGGGACGAGGCCCTCGGTCGCGGTGAAGTGGGTGCGGACGGCGTCCTCGACGAGCTGGGCCTCCTCGCCGTCACGGGCCAGGACGACGCCCTTCTCGTAGATGAACTCGGCGGCGTCGTCCGGGCCCATCGCCAACGGGACGTCGGGCAGCGAACGCTGGATCTGGTCGAACTGCTCGTGGAAACGCTGCGGTGCCATGGCATGTCCTCCCCTGCAAGCCGGTGGTCGTCAGAGTGAGCCGCGAGGCGGCCGTCTGATACAGGTGGTGCGACGGCGGATGAGGGTGGTGCGGTTGCGGCGCGCGGCCCTTCGTCGCGAACCGGTGTGGTGTGCGGCCCTGAGCACTACCATCCCTGGGGTGACAGCGGGAAACGACTCGGTTCTCGAACTGCTGCCGATGGTCTTCGCCGCCCCGGGCGACGCGTTGTCGCGGGCGGAGGAGGTGCTCGAGACCGATCCGACGCCGTTGCACGCCTCGGTGGCGCACCAGGTCATCGGCATCTGGCAGCGGGACTGGGGGGACGTCCGTCTCGCCCTCGACCATCTGCGCCGCGCCCGGGACCTCGCGGCCCGCTCGGACTCGGCCGAGCGCGAGGCGGACGTCCTCGGCACGCTCGGCGTGGCGCTGGTGCACGCGGGCCGCACCCGGCAGGGGCTGGCCGCGTTCGAGCGGGGCGTCGCCCGCGGCACGGGCCACACCCGCGCGCGCGTCCTCTACCGGCGGGCCTACTCCCTGTGGGTGCTCGGCCGTCATCAGGAGGCGCTGGAGGACGTCCGCCGGGCGATACCGGTGCTGCGCCAGGCGGACGACGTCATCTGGACGGCGCGCGCCCGGACCCTGCGCGCGACCGTGCACCTGGCGCTCGGGGCGGTGGAGCGGGCCGAGGCGGACTTCGCGGCGGCCGAGGAGCTGTGGGACACCACCGGCCAGGAACACGACAAGGCGGACGCGGTGGAGAGCCGGGGGCTGGCCGCGTTCCACTCCGGGGACGTGCCGGCCGCGCTGCGGCTCCTCGACGAGGCCCAGGAGCGGTACGCCAAGCTCGGCACGCCGACGTTCATGCTCGCCATCCGGCGCTGCGAGGTCCTGATGGCGGCCGGCCTCGCCCCGGAGGCGCTGGCCGAGGCGGATTTCGCGATCGGCGTGCTCGACGGGATCGGCGGGCAGTCCACCCGCAAGGCGGAGCTGCTTCTGACGGCCGCGCGGGCGGCCCGGCTGGCGGACGATCCGGCGACGGCGATCGCCCGCGCGGCCGTCGCCGAGCGGCTCTTCGCGGGACAGCGGCGCACCTGGTGGGAGGCGCACGCGCGGCTGGTGCTGATCGAGGCCCGGACCGCCACCGGACGGAGGTCGGGCCGCCTGGTCGCGGACGCCGCCCGGCTCGCCGAGCGGCTGGCGGCCTTCCAGTCGCCCGCCGCGCCGGAGGCCTGGCTGCTGGCGGGCCGGATCGCGCTGGACCTCGGCTGGACCACGGACGCCGAGCGGTGTCTGCGGATCGCGGCGCGCAGCCGGCGCAGCGGCCCGCCGCTGGCCCGGGTGACGGGCTGGGCGGCCCAGGCGTTGTGGGCGCGGGCCACCGGCTCCGGACGGGGCGTGCTGGAGGCCTGCCGGCGCGGCCTCGACGTCCTCGACGACCACCGCACGACGCTGGGGGCCTCGGAACTACGGGCCCGCGCGAGCGCGCGGGGCGCGGAACTGGCGTCACTGGCCCAGCAGGTCAGCCTGGAGCGGGGCGGGCCGCGCCGGCTGCTGGCGTGGAGCGAGCGCTGGCGGGCCACGGCGTTGTCCACGCCGCCGATCCGGCCGCCTGCCGACCCGGCGCTGCTGAGCGGACTCACCGCGTTCCGGGTGATCGCCTCCCGTGCGGAGGCCGCCCGCAGGGACGGCCGGCCGGTCCCGGCCCTGGAACGCGAACAGCGGCGTCTGGAGCGGGAGATCCGCTCCCGGACCCTCCACATCCGCGGGGCCGCGCCCTGGGGCGGCGACCGGCTCGGCGGCGAACGGTTCGACGCCGGGCGGCTGCTGGACCGGCTCGGCGAGGGACGGCTGGTCGAACTGGCCGTGCTGGACGGGCGGGTGCAGGTCCTGCTGTGCGGGGGCGGGCGGGTGCGCCGGTTCGCGGGCGGCCTGCTGGCCGACGCGGAGCGCGAGGCCGAGCACGTTCAGGCCGGGCTGCGCCGGCTGGCCCATCCCGGCGCGGAGGGACGGCTGCCGGTGGTGGAGGCGATGGGACGGCGGCTGGAGGAGCTGCTGCTCGGCGAGGCGGCCGGGCGGCTGGGGACGGGCCCGCTCGTGGTGGTGCCGCCGGCCCGGTTGCACCGGGTGCCGTGGGCGCTGCTGCCCGCGCTGCGGGAGCGGGTGGTCAGCGTGTCGCCGTCGGCGAGCGGCTGGCTGCGGGCCCGGGAGACGGAACCGCCCACGGCCGGCCGGCAGGTCCTCGTGCGCGGGCCGGGGCTGGCCACCTGCGGGGCGGAGGTCCCGGAGGTCGCCGGGCGGTACGGCGCGCCCGTCGTGCTGGAGCACGAGGACGCCCGTGTGCCGCGCGTCCTCGCGGAGTTGGACGGGGCGGCGCTGGCGCACATCGCCGCGCACGGCACGTTCCGCGCCGACAGCCCCATGTTCTCCTCGCTGCGCATGGCGGACGGCCCGCTGATCGTCCACGACTTCGAACGGCTGGCCCGCAGTCCGTACCGGATCATCCTCTCCAGCTGCGACACCGCGCGGCTCGCCTCGGTCGGCGCGGACGAACTCCTCGGTCTGGTCACGGCATTGCTGCCGCTGGGCACGGCGGGCGTCGTCGCGAGCAGCGCACCGGTCAACGACGCGGCGGTCGTTCCCCTGATGCTGGCCCTGCACGAGGGCCTGCGACACGGGCGCTCCCTCGCCGAGGCCCTGCGGGATGCACGGGCCGCGCTCCCGGGAGACGCCCTGCACCAGGCGACGGGCTGGGCGTTCACGGCGTTCGGCGCCGCGTGATCCGGCCCGCGCCGCGTGCACACGCCCGCCGCGTGCACACGCCTCCGCGTCAGGCCGGTTGCTCCTGGAGGTCGCGGCTTCGCCCAGGTCCGCCCCTCCCCCGTCCGCGCCGCCTCGGCCCGCACCGCCTCGGTCCGCGCCGCCCCGTTGCGACCCGCCCGGTTCGTCCGGCCCCGCTCGGTGCGTCCCTCCTCGACGTGGTCGGCGCTCCCGGGCGGTCAGCTCACTGGCGGGGTTTCTGCGTCGCGGCGAACGCGTCGGCGGCGGCGAGGTCGAAGTCGCCGTGGTCGCTGCCGAGTCCCTGGGCGACGAGTGCGGCGGCGGCGCTGCCGAGGACGGCGGCGTCGCCCGGCGTACGGCCCAGGCTGACTCCCCGGAGGTAGCCCGCGGAGAACGCGTCGCCGCATCCGGTGGTGTCGACGACGTCGATCGCGAAGGCGGGCACCGGCTCCGCGCCGTCCGCCGTCACCACGAGAGCGCCGTCCCCGCCGCGCGTGACGGCGACGACGCCCACGCCCGCGGCGAGCAGCTTCCGGGCGCCCGTGAGCAGGTCGCTCTCGCCGGTGAAGCCGAGGACCTGGTCCTCGTTGGGCAGCAGATGGTCGACGTACGGCAGGGCCGCCTCGATCTGCTCGAAGCTGCCGAGGACGCCGGGGGCGAGCAGGTCCACGGAGGTCACGACGCCGTGTTCCCTGGCGTAGGACAGGATGCGCGCCGCCGAGTCGACGCCGATCAGCTCCGGGCCGCCGAGGTGCAGATGGGTCGCCTCGGCGAGGGCGTCCCAGGGGACGTCGTCGGGGCCGTACGTGATGTTCGCGCCGAGCAGGTGCAGCGAGGGACGGTCGCCGTTGGACCGGATCGGCAGGACGCTCGCGGAGGTGGCGGTGTCGGTGCGGCGGACCAGGAACCCGGTGTCGACGCCGCCCCTGTTCAGCAGCTGGATCAGCATGTCCCCGGTCGGGTCGGAGCCGACGGCGCCCGCGGTGCGCACCTCGGCGCCGAGTTTGGCGAGGGTGAGCGCGGTGCCGCCGGCGGTTCCGGCGGCCGTCATCCGGATGTCGTCCACCAGGGTCGCGCCCTGGCCCTCGGGTATCTCCTGCACCGGCCGCACCAGTACGTCGAGTACGTGCACGCCCATCGTGACGACCTTCATCGGGCTTCCTCCTGCGCGGGTGGAACGGGTTGGGTGGCGCCGTAGTTCCGGGCGATCGCGGCCTCGACGACCGCGAGCTGCTGCTGTTCGTCGAGGACGCGCGGGCGGCCCATGGCGGCCGCGCGCTGGTAGACGCCGCAGGCCCATTCGAGGAGCAGCGCGTTCTCGACGGCCTTGCCCAGGGTCGGGGCGTGGGTGAGCGCGCCGTGGTTGGCCATCAGGGCGGCGCTGCGGCCGTCGAGCGCGGTGAGCACGGACTCGGCGAGTTCGGGCGTGCCGAACGTGGCGTAGGGCGCGACCCGCACCGTGCCGCCGAGGGCGAGCAACTGGTAGTGGATGCAGGGAAGTTCGTCGAGCACACAGGAGACGGCGGTGGCCATCGGGGCGTGCGTGTGGACGACCGCGCCGGCTCCGTAGCGACGGTAGACGCCGAGGTGCAGCTCCAGTTCCGAGGTCGGCCGCAGGTCCCCGGTCACGATGTCGCCGTTCAGGTCCACCACGGTCACCTGGTCAGGGGTGAGGTCGGCGAGTACGGCGCCGGTCGCGGTGATCGCGACACGGTCCTCGACGCGTACGCTCACGTTCCCTGCCGTGCCGATGAGGAGGCCTTCGGCCCCCAGACGCCGGCAGGCATCCGCCACGGCGGTCCGCTCGCGGCCCGGCGTCGCGCTTGAGGCGGTCATGGGCGCGAAGGTAGCGTAAACGTGAAACAAAGTCACGTTCAGATTTGGAGGCAGTTCCTTGGTCCAGGCGACCGCGGGTCCCGACGGCGGCGTTCCCCTGCGCCGTACCCCCCGGCAGGCGCGCAGCAGGGCACGTCTGGCGCTGATGCTCGAGGCCGCCGAGCGCATCCTGGTGGACGAGGGCGTCGAGGCGCTCACCACCACCCGGGTCGCGGCCGAGGCGAAGGTGTCGGTCGGCTCGCTGTACCAGTACCTCCCCGACCGGAACGCGATCATCGACGCTCTCGCGACCGGGTACTTCGCCCGTCTGGAGGGCGTCATGGACGACCTGGTCCGGGCGGCGGCGCAGGAGCGGTGGGACGACCCGGTGGGCGTCCTGGTCGACACGTATGCCGAGGTGTACCGGACCGAGCACGGCTTTCGCGCGCTGTGGTTCGGCAGCGGGCTGACCGAGCGGACCCGGGCCGCCGACCGCGAGCACAAGGGCCGGATGGCCGACGGGATCCGCCGCGTCCTGCGCGCCCTGGGCGTGGCCGGCGACGACGAGGCCCTGGCCAGGGCGGGCCACGCCGCGATCCTCGCCGCCGACGCCCTCGCCCAGGAGGCGTTCCGCCGCGCCCCGGAGGGGGACGCGCTCCTGCTCGACGAGGCGAAGACGATGCTGCGCGCCTACCTCACGGAGATCACCGCACGACACGGCGGGGCGTGACGACGCCGGGGGACGTCACCCGGTTTACGAGGTCGACACGGCGCTCCCGGGCGGGCACCCGGTGGACGCCGCGCTCTCGTGACATGGCCGAGGCCCCGTCCCGGCGAAGGAGGACGGGGCTTTCGGCCCGCTCGAGCGGCGGTGGTCAGGTTCCGAGGGGGTGCTGCGGGTCCAGCAGTTCCGCGATCCGCTCGGTGATCGTCTGGGAGTTGTTCCCGCCGGGCGCGTTGCGGCCCACCGTCGTGGACACGGCGATGGAGAGCCGCTGGTGCGGTTCGTACGCCATCACGGCCGCGTAGCCGAAGAAGGACGGGTTCTGGACCACCCACCCGTTCTTCACGACGACGCCGAGGCCGAAGTGGAAGTCCTCGGTCATGGGCAGGCAGACCGTCGCGGGGCAGGTGGCGGTCGGGTGGCCGAGGCCGACCGTGCCCGGGTTCAGCTGGGTGCGGAAGGACTGCCGCGAGAGCAGCTCACCGGAGCCGACGGCCTGCCCGGAGCGGGCGAGGTCGCAGATGTCCTGGGTCAGGACGGCGCCGGGCGCGGTGGTCCAGGACGGGTTCCAGTAGGTGGACTCCTCGTAGGTGCCGCGCTCGTCGTCGTAGGCGTGCAGCACGGGCTGCGGGATGACCGCGGTCTCGTTGCTGCGGGTGTTGCGCAGGCCGAGCGGCCGGTAGACGCGTTGGCGCAGCAGGCGGTCGAGCGGGGTGCCGGAGATCTTCTCCAGGGCGCGGCCGAGGAGGACGAAGTTGGCGTGCGAGTAGCTCCAGTTGGTGCCCGGCGCGTACCACAGGGGGTGGCTCAGGGAGAACCCGACGAGCTCCTCGGGGGTCCAGTGCTGCCAGGGGTCGGCGTAGAGCTTCTTGAGGAAGGCCGGGTCGGTGACGTAGTCGTGCAGACCCGAGGTGGAGTCGCCGAGCATGCGCAGGGTGATCTTGTCGCCGTGCGGCAGGCGGGGCAGCCACCGGGAGACCGGGTCGTCGAGGTCCGCCCGGCCCTCCTCGACGAGCTGGAGCAGCACCGTGCCCATGAAGGCGATGCCGACCGAGCCGGTCCGGAAGTGCATGGCGGGGGTGGCCGGGACGCCCGTCATGGACTCGCCGACGGCGGTCGTGACGAGTTCACGGCCGCCGACCGTGACCTTGACGAGGACGGCCTCGAGGTCGAGTTCCTTCTTGGCCGTGCGGACGATGTCGAGGACCTTGCGCGCCTGGCCCTGCGGGTCACGGGTGGTGGCGCAGGCACGGTCGTGGCGCTCGGGGAGGGCGGCCGCGACCGCGGTCTGCAGGGTCGAGGCGAGGAGGGCGGCGGCGCAGAGCAGCGCCGTACGGGTACGCGTCATACCCGCACTATGGGCCGATTGTCACAACTGTCCGGCGGCCAACACTCCGGACACCCGCGCCACGGACCCGGACGGAGGACGGGACGTCCCCCGGGTGCCGGTCACCGGGCCGCCCGGCTCGCACGCCGGGACCACGCAGCCAAGCCGGTCGACGACCTCCCGAGGATCGACTTGACCGCGTAGTCAGACCAGTCTTGGCAGCCGCCCGGTCCCCGTCAAGACCCGTCTCACCGCTGAGCGCTCGCGCCGCGGGCGACCCGGCGTCGCCGTCGGCCGGCCGGCCGCCGTCACCCGGCCGCCCGGGCTCCGTCGACCGGCCGCTCGGCCACGCCGGCCGGCCGCCCGCGAACGGCGTCCGCGAAGAGCTGTTCCAGGACATCCACGGCCGCGGAGCGGGCGGAAGTGACCATGACCACGAAGCCTTCCCCGCCGCTCAGGGGCCGACACACGGATCGCGGCCCGCCGTGCGGACGGTGCCGGAAACGGACGTCCCGATGTCGGACTTGCGGTCCCAAGGGGCCTATTTCCAGGAGTCGTTGACGCTTCGACAACACCCAGGGCCCACGGTCGCGGCCGGCGGCAGAAGGAGTTCATCCGCATTCCTGCACCCCGCCCCGTGCGTGCGACTGACCGAATCGTTGCGGCTGAATACCGGCCGATCGTTCGAACGTTGACCAGTGAGTAATAAGCGCACTACCTTTCAACGCGTTTCGAGCACGCGCTGTAGAACGGCGTTCCGCGGTGAACCTCTGCCCGCTGGAATCCGGTGAGCCGCCTTTGCTGTCCCGAACCCCCCACCGTGCAGTCTCACCTTGATTCGGAGAATCATGACGTCCGCTGTGCGTCCCGAGGACATGATCATCGGCATCACTCCGTTCGGCGAGCCCGACGCGGGGCTCGCCCTGGCGGTCGGCCGGGCCGGCGGCCTGGGAGTGCTCGACCTGGGGCCGGGGGACCGAAGATCCCGGGAGGCTCTCGCCCGTCTGCGCCGGGCCTCCCCCGGCGCGTTCGCCGTCCGGGTCGGCGCGCACTGCGCGCTCGGCCCCGCCGATCTGGCCCCGGACGGCCCGCACACCGTGATACTCACCGCGGACGCGGTCCGACAGGCCACGCAAAGCCCATGGGACGTCAGCTCTTTGACGGCGCGTCACCGGGTGCTGGTGGAGGTCACCGACCTGGCGGGCGCGCGGGACGCGCTGGGCGTCGGGGCGCACGGCCTGATCGCGCGCGGCGCCGAGTGCGGTGGCCGGATCGGCGAACTGAGCACCTACGTCCTGCTCCAGCAGCTCCTCGCCGCGCCCGAGGTGAGCGTGCCGGTATGGGCGTGCGGCGGCATCGGCCCGCGTACCGCGGCCGCCGCGGTGGCCGGCGGGGCGGCCGGAGTGGTCCTGGACAGTCAGCTGGCGCTGCTCGCCGAGTCGGCCCTGCCCGAGCCGGCCGCGGCCGTGCTGCGCACCCTGGACGGTTCGGAGACCGTCGTCCTGGCCGGTCACCGCGTCCTGCTGCGGCGCGGCCCGGACGCGCCACGGCTCGCGCCGGACGCCACCGCCGAGACGGTGGCCGCGATGCTGGGCGCCCAGGACCCGCGCACCCAGCTGCTCCCGGTGGGCCAGGACGGGTTCCTCGCCGCCCGGTTCGCCGAGCGCTGGGTGGACGTCCGGCGAACGGTCCGCGCGCTCCGGGAATCGGTACTGGACGCCCTGCGCGACGACGCCGCCGGGCGGGCACTGGGGGACGGGTCGCCGATGGCCCGGGCGCTCGGCACCCGGCTGCCGGTCGCGCAGGGTCCCATGACCCGGGTGAGCGACGGGGCGGCGTTCGCCGCGGCGGTGGCGGCGGACGGGGCCCTGCCGTTCCTCGCGCTCGCGCTGGCGGACGGCGAGCGGACCCGGGCCATGCTCGCCGAGACCCGCCGGGCGGCGTCCGGCCGGCCCTGGGGCGTGGGCGTCCTCGGCTTCGCGCCGGAGGAGGTGCGCGCCGCCCAGCTGGAGGCCGTACGGCAGCTGCGGCCGACGCACGCGATCATCGCGGGCGGACGTCCCTCCCAGGCGCAGGCGCTGGAGCGGGACGGCGTGCGCACCTTCCTGCACGTGCCGTCCCCGGGACTGCTGCGGCAGTTCCTGGAGGCAGGGGCACGCCGGTTCGTCTTCGAGGGCGCGGAGTGCGGCGGGCACGTCGGACCGCGCGCCAGCTTTCCGCTCTGGGAGGCGCAACTGGCGGTACTGGAAGACTTTCTGACCGATCGTGAGGCCCGCGACGTCGAGGTGTTCCTCGCGGGCGGGGTGCACGACGAGCGGTCGGCTGCGATGGTCGCCGCGCTCGCCGCCCCGCTGACCGCGCGCGGAGCGGCCGTCGGCGTGCTGATGGGCACCGCGTACCTGTTCACCGAGGAGGCGGTGGCGCTCGGGGCGATCCGGCCGCTCTTCCAACGGCAGGTCATGGCGGCCGGGAGCACCGCGCTCCTGGAGTCGGCGCCGGGTCACGCCACACGGTGCGTGCCGAGCCCGTTCGCGGCCGGCTACCGGGACCGGGCGGCCGGGCTGCGCGCCGAGGGCGTGCCGGAGCGGCAGATCTGGGAGGAGCTGGAACGGCTCAACGTCGGCCGGCTGCGCGTCGCCAGCAAGGGGGTGACCCGGGACGCCGACGGCCGCCTCACCCCCGTGGACGAGGAACGCCAGCTCGCCGAGGGGATGTTCATGGCCGGGGAGGTGGCGGTGCTGCGCTCGGCCCCGACCACCCTCGCCGCGCTGCACACATCGGTGACGACGGGGGCGCTCGGTCATCTCGCCCGGCGCGCGGCCGAGTTCGGGCTGCCGGACGAACCCGCCGAGTCGGCTGCTCCGGCCCCGCTCGACGTCGCCGTCGTCGGCATGGCCTGCATGTTCCCCGAGGCGCCCGACCTCGCCGCCTTCTGGGCGAACGTCGTGGGAGGCGTGGACGCGGTGGGCGAGGTCCCGGCGGACCGCTGGGACCCGGCCGTCCACCACGGCACGTCCACCCCGTCCAAGTGGGGCGGCTTCCTGCCCCGCATCCCCTTCGACCCGCTGCGCTACGGCATCCCGCCGGCCTCCCTCGGCAGCGTCGAACCGGTGCAGCTGCTGTCTCTGGAAGCCGCCCGGCGCGCCCTCGATGACGCCGGATACGGCGACGGGGGGCGGCGGTTCGACCGTTCCCGCACTTCCGTGGTGTTCGGCGCGGAGGCGGGCAGCGACCTGTCGAACGCGGCCACCCTGCGGGCGGTGCTGCCCTCCTACTACGGTGAGGTACCGGCCGGCCTCGACGGTCAGCTGCCGCAGCTCACCGAGGACTCCTTCCCCGGCATGCTCGCCAACGTCATCTCCGGAAGGATCGCCAACCGGCTGGACCTCGGTGGCGCCAACTACACCGTCGACGCGGCCTGCGCCTCCTCGCTGGCCGCCGTGGACGTCGCCTGCAAGGAGCTGGTCGGCGGCACGTCCGACGTGGTGCTGTGCGGCGGCGCCGACCTGCACAACGGCATCAACGACTACGTCCTCTTCTCCTCCGTGCACGCCCTGTCCCCGACCGGCCGCTCCCGCGCCTTCGACGGCTCGGCGGACGGCATCGCCCTCGGCGAGGGCGTGGCCTGCGTGGTCCTCAAGCGTCTCGCGGACGCCGAACGCGACGGCGACCGGATCTACGGCGTCATCAAGGGGCTCGGCGCCTCCAGCGACGGGCGTTCGCTCGGGCTCACCGCGCCGCGGCCGGAGGGGCAGCGCTCGGCCCTGGAACGCGCCTACCGCAACGCGGGCGTCTCCCCGGCCGACGTCGGGCTCGTCGAGGCGCACGGCACCGGCACGGTGGTCGGCGACCGCACCGAACTGAGCATCCTCACCGAGGTGTTCGACGAGGCCGGGGCGAAGCCGGGCGGCTGTGTGCTCGGCTCGGTGAAGTCGCAGATCGGGCACACCAAATGCGCCGCGGGTCTCGCCGGCCTGATCAAGGCGCTGCTGTCGCTGCACACGGGCGTCAGACCGCCCACGCTGCACGTCGAGGCGCCCAACGCGGCGTGGGACGCGGCCACCAGCCCCTTCGCCTTCCACGCCGAGGCCCGCCCGTGGGCGGCTCCTCCTCGCGAACGTCTCGCCGGGGTGAGCGCGTTCGGTTTCGGCGGCACCAACTTCCATGTGGTGCTGGCCGCTCACGCCGAGGGCGTGACGCCGGTGCGCGGACTGGACGCCTGGCCGGCCGAGCTGTTCGTCTTCCGCGGCCGGGACGAGGCGGCGGCCCGCCGTGCCGTGACCGAACTCCTCGGCGCCGCGCAGACCGGGGGACGGCCCTGGCGGCTCCGCGACCTCGCGCTGAGCGCGGCGCGGCGGGCGGACGCGAGCACGGATCCGACGTGGTTCGCGGTCGTGGCGACGGACGTCGACGATCTGGTGGAGAAACTGCTGCGGCTGACGGCCGACCCGGCCGGGACCGCGCCCGCGCGCGGCGTCCACCGGGCCGTCCGCCACGAGGACCACGACGAACTCCCGGCCGACGCCCCCGGCGCCGGCACCAGCACCAGCACCAGCACCAGCACCAGCACCAGCACCAGCACCAGCCGGAACGACGCCGGGGAGGGCAAGGTCGCCTTCCTCTTTCCGGGACAGGGCAGTCAGCGCACCGGCATGCTCGCCGACCTGTTCGTGGCCTTCCCCGAGCTGCGCCCGTACCTGGAGCTCGGGCGCGCCCACGCCGACGCCCTGTACCCGCCGGCCGCCTTCGACGACGCCGGACGCGCCCGCCAGCAGGCCGCGCTCACCGACACCCGGGCCGCCCAGCCGGCCCTCGGCCTCGCCGGCCTCGCCGCCCACGCCGTGCTCACCGCGGCCGGGGTGCGCCCCGACATGGCCGCCGGGCACAGCTACGGCGAGCTGGTCGCCCTGTGCGCGGCCGGCGCCCTGACCCCCGAGACACTGCTGGAGCTGAGCTCGGAGCGGGCCACGGCCATCCTGGAAGCCGCGGGACGCGCCGACGGCGAGCGCGGGGAGGGCCGCGGCGACGGCGACCCCGGGACCATGGCCGCCGTCACGGCGGACGCCGAGGCGGTGGCCGAGGCGCTGAAGGCGGGGGCCGCACCGGACTCCGTCGTCGTCGCCAACCGCAACTCGCCCGGGCAGACGGTGATAGCGGGACCGACGGACGCCGTCGCCGAAGCCGTCCGGCTGCTGCGCGAGGCCGGACTGGGGGCCCAGCGCATCCCCGTGGCCTGCGCCTTCCACAGTCCGCTGGTGGCGGGCGCCGCAGACCGGTTCGCCGAAGCGCTCGCCGACCGCCCGGTGCACGCTCCCGAGTTCCCCGTGTGGTCCAACCGCACGGCCGCCCCCTATCCCGCCGACGCGGACGCCGTCCGGGCCGGGCTCGCCGCCCAGATCGGCGCGCCGGTCGCCTTCGCCGAGCAGATCGAGGCGATGTACGCGGCCGGGGCGCGCGTCTTCGTCGAGGCGGGGCCGGGGTCGGTGCTCACCCGGCTGGTCGGGCAGATCCTCGGCGACCGCCCGCACCGCACGGTGGCCTGCGAGCCCCGGCCGGGCAGCGGGCTCGGCGGCTGGCTCGACGCCCTGGCCGCGCTCGCCGTCGCGGGTCTGCCGGTGCGCGCGGGGTGGCTGCTGCGCGGCCGGGACGCGGTGGACGCCGTACGGACCCCCGTGCCGAAGCTGCCCGGCTGGACGGTCGACGGACAGCTGGTCCGCACCGCCGCCGGCGCGCTCCTTCCCGGTGCGCTCGCACCCGCCCGACGAGTCGCGAAGACCCAGGAGACGACTGTGACGACGAACCCCCCGACCGGCGTCCCGTCCGACCGGGACGCGCTCATCTCCGAGTTCCTGCGCACCAGCCGTGAGATGATCGCGGCCCAACGGGACGTGCTGCTCACCTACTTCGGCGCCACGCCAGGGGCCGTGATCGCCGCGCCCGCGGTGGTCCCGCAGCCGCAGGCGGCGTCCGCGCCCGCCGAACTCGACGCGCCGCGACCGCAGTCGGCGCCGCGGACTCCGGCGGCGGAGACGGGCGCTGCGGCCACGGGAACGGCGGGCCCGGGAGCGGCCGTCCAGGCGGTGACGCCGGCCGACGGGCCGCCGGACGTCCAGCAGGTCGTCCTGGAGATCATAAGCGAGCGCACCGGCTACCCCGTCGACATGATCGAGCCCGACCTCGATCTGGAGGCGGACCTCAGTATCGACTCCATCAAGCGGGCGGAGATCGCCGGTGAGCTGGCCCGGCGGCTGGGCGGCGCCGGCGCGGACCTGACCGCGATGGAGGACGCCGAGCTGGAGGAGCTCACCAAGGCGCGCACCGCCGCCGCGGTGACCGACTGGCTCACGGCCCGGCTGGGCGGCGGCCGGGCCACCGGGACCGCACCCGCCTCCACCCCGCCCACGCCCACCACCACGACCCCCGGTGCACCCGTCGCACCCACCGCATCCGCGGCGCCGGACACCGAAGAGGTTCCGGCCGAGGCTCCGCGGCGGCACATCCTGCGTCCGGTGCTCCTCGACCCCACGGCGCAGCCGCCCGCGGACCCGTCGGCGGTGCTCTCGGGCACCCGCTGGGCCGTCCTCGGGGACGCCCCGGAGGTCGCCGCCCGGCTGGTCGCGCACGGCGCCCATGTCACCGTCCGGGGCCGGGACCACGTCCTGTCGCGGGACGACGGGGCGGTGGACGGAGTGCTGTACCTCGGGGCTCTCACGAGCGCCGACGACGGCGCACCGGTGCTGCCGGACGCCTTCCCCGTGCTGAAGGCGGCCCTCGAGGGCGGGCCGCGGTGGCTGCTGGCCGTCCGGCGCGCCGACGTCGACACGCCCGACCCCCGGACGGCGGGCCTGCGCGGACTGTTCCGGACCCTGGCGCGGGAGTGCCCGGACACGCTCGCACGGATCGTCGACCTGACCGACGTGTCGGCGGCCGCCGTCGCGGACGCGGTGGTCGAGGAGGCCGTCGCCGCCGACCGCACGCCGGTCGTGCTGCGGACGGCCGCCGGACGGCACGGCTTCGAGCTGGCGGAGGCGCCGCTCGGCGCGCTCGGCAGCACGGGCGCCGGACCGGCCGGGGACGGCGTCGCGGAGGCGGCCGCGCTCGGCCTGGACAGGGACTCGGTGGTGCTGCTGGCGGGCGGCGCGCGCGGCATCACCGCGCAGTTCGCCGCCGCGCTCGCGGGGGCCGCCCGCTGCCGGCTGGAGCTGCTCGGCCGCACCCCCGCGCCGGACGGTCCCGAGGACGCGGACACCGCGGCCGCGCGCACCCCGGCCGCACTGCGCGCCGCACTCGCCGCGCGCGGCGGCCTGAAGCCGGCCGAGATCAACCGTGCGGCCGAACTCCTGCTCGCCCAACGGGAGATCACGGCCACGCTGGCCGAACTCGACGCGCTCGGCGGGCGGGCCCGCTACCGCACCGTCGACTTCCGGGAGCCGGACGCCGTGCGTCAGGCGGTGAAGGAGATCCACGCCGAGCACGGCAGGCTCGACGGCGTCGTCCACGCGGCCGGCGTCATCGAGGACCGGCTGATCGGCGAGAAGAGCGCCGAGTCGTTCCAGCGCGTCTACGGCACGAAGGCGACCGGCGCGCACGCCCTGCTCACCGCGCTGGAGGAGCTGCCCTCCACACCGGCGTTCACCGTGCTGTTCGGCTCGGTCTCGGCCGTGCTGGGCAACCGGGGGCAGGTGGACTACGCGGCCGCCAACGACGCGCTGGAGACGCTCGGCGCGGCCTTCGCCGCCCGCACCGGCCGCCGTGCCGTGACCGTGCACTGGGGTCCCTGGGCGCCCGCCGCCGGGCACGCCGGCATGGTCGGGGCCGAGTTGGCCCGCGAGTACGCCCGGCGCGGCATCCGGCTCATCGACCCCGAGGAGGGGACCGCGGCGCTGCTGCGCGAGCTGGCCTGGGGCGAGGAGTCGGCCACCGCCGTCGTCTACACCGCCTCGGGCTGGTGACCGCCGCGGTGACGTCGTCCGGGCAGGCCGACGCAGGCACGGCTCCGGTCACGGAACGACGGATCCCCGAACACCACGTGCGGGAGCGCCAGGTGACGGACGATCGGCCGCCGGCGCGTCAGGTGCCGGTCGCCATCGTCGGGATGTCGGTGCTGCTGCCGGGCGCCGCCGGGCTGGACGCGTACTGGCGAAACCTGCGGGACGGGGTCGACGCGATCGGCGACGCGCCGGAGGGACGCTGGGACGCCGCGTTCTACCGGCCCGGCACGGCCGCCGACCCGGCCGTCGCGGACCGGGTGTACACCCGGCGCGGCGGGTTCGTGGACGGGCTCGCGGAGGTGGAGGTCACCCGGTTCGGGATCATGCCGAACTCGGTGGCCGGGACCGAGCCCGACCAGCTCATCGCCCTGCACGTGGCATCGGCCGCGCTGGAGGACGCGGGCGGCGCGGACCGTCTCCCCGAGCGGGGGCGCGTCGGCGTCGTCCTCGGCCGGGGCGGCTATCTCACGCCCGGCCTGGTCCGGCTCGACCAGCGGGTACGCACCGCCGGCCAGCTCGTGCGCACCCTGGGCGAGCTGCTGCCCGACCTGACGGACCGGCAACTCGACCGGGTGCGGGCCGCGTTCACCGAGCGGCTCGGCCCGGACAGTCCCGAGTCCGCGATCGGCCTGGTGCCCAACCTGGCCGCCTCCCGGGTCGCCAACCGGCTCGATCTGCGCGGGCCGGCGTACACCGTGGACGCGGCCTGCGCCTCGTCGCTGGTCGCCGTGGACCAGGCCGTGGGCGAACTCGCCTCCGGCCGGTGCGACCTGATGCTCGCCGGCGGGGTGCACCACTGCCACGACATCACGCTGTGGAGCGTCTTCTCGCAGCTGCGCGCCCTCTCCCCCAGCCAGCGCATCCGCCCCTTCCACCGGGAGGCCGACGGCATCCTGATCGGCGAGGGCACGGGCGTCGTCGTCCTCAAGCGGCTGTCCGACGCCGAGCGCGACGGCGACCGGGTCTACGCCGTCATCCGGGGCACCGGGGTGGCCAGCGACGGCCGGGCGGCCGGGCTGGTCAACCCCGATCCGGGGGGCCAGGCGCTGGCCGTGCGGCAGGCGTGGCGGGCCGCCGGGCTCGATCCGGCCGCTCCCGGCTCGGTGGGGCTGCTGGAGGCGCACGGCACCGCCACCCCGGCCGGCGACGGCGCCGAACTGGCGACGCTCGCCGAGGTGTTCGGTCCCGGGGACGGTGAGGCGGTCCTCGGGTCGGTCAAGTCGATGATCGGGCACACCATGCCCGCCGCCGGAGTGGCCGGCCTGGTCAAGGCCGCCCTCGCCGTGCACCACCGCACGCTGCTGCCGACGCTGCACTGCGACGACCCCCACCCGGCGCTGGCCCGCACCCGGTTCCGCACCCTGGACAAGGCCGCCGACTGGGAGACCACGACCGACCAGCCCGTGCGGCGGGCCGCCGTCAACGCCTTCGGCTTCGGCGGGATCAACGCGCACGTGGTGCTGGAGGAGGCGCCCGCCGCCCGCGGGCCGCGTGCCGCGGCGACGCCCCGCGCGGTCCTGGACGTCGCCGAACCCGAGCGCGTCCTGCTGCTCGCCGCCGGCTCCCCCGCCCGGCTCGCCGCCCTCCTGGACGGGGCCGACGACACCGTGCGGGCCGCCGGCCTGGACCCCTCCCGGCCGCACCCGGACGCCGGAGGGACCCGCCTCGGCATCGTCGAACCGACCGCCAGACGGCTCGCGCTGGCCCGCCGCGCCGTCGCCAAGGAGCGTGCCTGGCACGGCCGCAGCGACGTCTGGTTCCGGCCGACCCCGCTGCTGGGCGCCGGCCGGGGTCGGCTCGCGTTCCTGTTCCCCGGCCTGGAGGGCGACTTCACCCCGCAGGTCGACGACGTGGCGGCGCACTTCGCCCTGCCCGCCCCCGCCGTCGACGGCGACCGGACCGGCGACGTGGGCCGGCACGGCTTCGGCGTCGTCGCCGTCGGCCGCCTCCTCGACGCCGCGCTGCGCCGCAGCGGGATCGTGCCGGACGCGGTCGCCGGACACAGCGTCGGCGAGTGGACGGCGATGGCGGCGGCCGGACTGTACGCCGGGGACGAGGTCGACGCCTTCATGGCGGAGTTCGACCCGGACACCGTCGCGGTCCCCGGGCTGGCCTTCGGCGCGATCGGCGCGTCCGCGGAGCGGGTGCGGACCGCCCTGCGCGAGGAGGACGGAGCACGGGCGGGTCTGGTGCTGTCCCACGACAACGCGCCCGGCCAGTCCATGGTGTGCGGTCCGCAGGCGGCGGTGGAGGACTTCGTGCGGGCGTTCCGCGCCCGGGGGGTGCTCAGCCAGGTGCTGCCGTTCCGGTCGGGCTTCCACACGCCGATGCTGAAGCCCCACATCGGCCCGATCGAGGCGGCGGCCGCCCGGTTCCGGCTGCACCCTCCGCACACCCCGCTCTGGTCGGGGACCACGGCCGCGCCGTTCCCGGCGGACGAGGACGGCATCCGGTCCCTGTTCGTGCGGCATCTGCTGGAGCCCGTCCGCTTCCGGCAGCTCGCCGAGGCCCTGCACGCGGCCGGCCACACCGCGTACGTGCAGGTCGGCCCCGGCCAGCTCGGCTCTCTCGTCGGCGACACCCTGGGCGGACGCGACCACCTGGTGATCGCCGCCAACTCGCCCCACCGCACGGGCCTCGCCCAGCTGCGCCGGGTCGCCACCGCGCTGTGGACGGCCGGTGCCTCGGTGGCGCCCCTGCTGCCTCCGCCCTCGTCAGCCGCGGGGACGACGGACGCGCGCCGGCCGCCCCCGACACGGCTGGACCTGGGCGGCGCCCTGGTCTCGCTCGCCCCGCAGCGCCTCGCCGAGCTGAGGGACGAACTGCGGGCCGGACTCCGGGACGAGGTCCGGAACGAGGTGCGGACCTCGCCGCGCGGCGGCTCCGGCGCGGACCCCGCCCGCACGGACCCCGCCCTCCCGGCTCCGGCCTCCTCGGCCGGCCCCGACGGACCGTCGCCGCTGGACGCCCTCGTCGCACGCTCCCCGATCGCCGCCGAACTGAGCGCTCTGCTCCGCGACACGGCGGACACCGCCGCCGCCCTGATGAACGCACACGCTGCGGAGCCCGTGCCGCACCGACCGGTCGCGCCGAGGCGCACGACGGTCCGCGTCTCCGCCGAGTCCATGCCGTACCTCCTGGACCACTGCTTCTTCCCGCAGCGCCCCGGCTGGCCGGACCTCGCCGACCGCTGGCCGGTCGTCCCGGCAACGACGATCGTGCAGCACGTCATGGACGCGGCGGCGGACGCCGCGCGCGCCGCGGACGCCGGCCGGGCGGTGCCGGTCGCCGTGCACGGGGCGCGCTTCGAGGAATGGCTCACCGCCGCCCCCGCCGTCGACGTGCCGGTCACCCTCACGCCCGCGGGCGCGGACCGTCTCGCCGTCTCCTTCGGCCCGCGGGCCCGGGCCACCGTGGAACTCGCCGGGACCTACCCCGCGCCTCCCCCCGGCGCCTGGGCCGCCCGCCCCGCACCCGAGCGCACCCCCGACCACACCGCCGCCCAGCTCTACGACGAGCGCTGGATGTTCCACGGCCCGGCGTTCCGCGGCGTCACCGAACTCACCGCGATCGGCGACCGCCATGTGCGCGGGGTCATCACCACCCCGGCCGCGCCCGGTGCGCTGCTGGACAACGTGGGCCAGATCCTCGGCTACTGGATCATGGCGACCCGTTCCGAGCGGACCGTGGTGTTCCCGGTCGGGATGCGGGAGATGCGCTTCTACGGGCCGCATCCGGCGCCCGGGACACGGGTGGGGTGCCTGGTGCGGATCACCTCGCTCACCGACGCGTTCCTGGAGGCCGACGTCCAGCTGACGGTGGACGGCACCACGGTCTGGGCGGAGCTGCGCGGCTGGCAGGACCGCCGCTTCGACAACGACCCCGGCACCCGGCCCGTCGAGCGGTTCCCCGAGCGCCACACCCTGTCCGAGACCCGCCCGGGCGGCTGGCAGCTGCTGCACGAGCGATGGCCGGACCTGGCCTCCCGCGAACTGATCATGCGCAACTCGCTGGGCGGCCCGGAGCGTGCGCAGTACGCGGAACACGCGCCGCGCGGACGGCGGCAGTGGCTGCTGGGCCGGATCGCGGCCAAGGACGCGGTGCGGCAGTGGCTCTGGGACCACGGCGAGGGCCCGGTGTTCCCGGCGGAACTGCGGGTGCGCAACGACGCGGCAGGCCTCCCGTACGTCACCGGCGAGCACGGCCGCATCCTGCCGCCGCTGGACGTCTCACTTGCGCACTGCGCGGAGGCGGCCGTGGCGATCGTCCGCCCGCACCGGCCCGGCCCCGGACCGGGGATCGACGTCGAGGAGGTCGTCGAGCGCACCCCGCAGACCCTCGCCGCCGCCCTCGGCGCGGACGAACTGGCCCTGCTGGGCGCCCTGTGCGGCGCCGGCGGCGACCGCGAGGCCCTGTGGTTCACCCGGTTCTGGGCGGCCAAGGAGGCCGTCGCGAAGGCGGAGGGCACCGGATTCGGCGGCAGACCACGGGACTTCAGGGTGCTCGAGGCAACTCCGGCCGGTGACCGGCTGACCGTCGCGGGCCGCCTGGAACGCGCCTACACCGTGCACTGCGCACCGGCCGCCAACCCTCCCCGGCTGCCGCGACGCGCGTACGCCGTGGCATGGACGACGGGACCCTCGACCGAGAAGGAGCACGACGCCCCATGACATCCCCCACCCCCCACTCCCCCGTCACGGCCGAGGAGGAGTCCGTCCTCGCCGACCTCACGGAGATGCTCGCGCGGCTCCTGGAGGACGAGTACGGCCTCGACGACGTCGAGATCGGCATGCACACCACCTTCAACCGCGACCTGGAACTGGAGAGCATCGACCTGGTCACCCTCGCCGGGCTGCTCCAGGAGCGGTACGGCGACCGGGTCAACTTCGCCGAGTTCCTGGCCGGCATGGAGTTCGACGAGATCATCGAACTCACCGTGGGACGGCTCGTCGAGTACGTCGTGACGAGTCTGAAGGCCGCGGCGGAGGCGGGCTGAGCCATGGCGATGGTCGACACCGGAGCCGTCCGGTTGCACGTACAGCGGCTCGGCCCGAGGGAGGGCCGGCCGGCCACCGCCACCGTGGTGCTGGTGCACGGTCTGCTCACCGACAGCCTGGCCAGTTACTACTTCACCGTGGCCCCCGCTTTCGCGGCCGCGGGCCTCGACGTCGTCATGTACGACCTGCGCGGCCACGGCCGCAGCGCACGCCCCGCCGAGGGCTACACGCTGGACCACAACGTGGACGACCTCGAGGCCCTGCTCGACCGGCTGGGGGTCACCGGTCCGGTGCATCTGGTCGGCAACTCCTACGGAGGCACGATCGCGTTCGGCTACGCGGCCCGGCGCCCCGGGCGGGCGGCGAGCGTGACCCTCGTCGAGTCCGAACCGGCCACCGCCGCCTGGGCGGTGAAGCTCGGCGGCATCCTCGACCGGGTCGTGACCCAGCTCGCCCACAACGAGCCCGACGCGATCGCCTGGATCAGCGCCCACCGCGGACACAACACGGCCCGCCTGGCCAAGGGCGCGGCCCGGCTCGCCCGCGACACCACCCTCGGCCGGGACATCCCGGCCAGCCGGGTGCTGACGGAGGAGCGCATCGCGGCGGTGCGCTGCCCGGTGCTCGCCGTGTACGGCGGCGACTCCGACCTCGCCGCACTCGCGCCGTGGCTGGAGTCGGTGCTGCCGGACTGCCGGACCGTGGTGATCCCGGGACATGAGCATTCGGTGCTCGTGGAGGCGTCGGGCGCCGTCGGCGGGCACATCCTGTCCCTCGTCGAGGAGGCCGGACGGACCGCGGCGAAGGCCGCCGGATGAGCCGGTTCCTGTTCGTCGTCCCCCCGCTGGTCGGGCACGTCAACCCGACGGTCGGCGTCGCCGCCGAGCTCGCCGCACGCGGCCACCGGGTGGCCTGGGTCTGTCCCGACCCGGAGCTGGTCGGCAGGCTCGCAGGGGGCTCGGCGGGTCCGGTCTTCGCCTGCGACGGGGCGCCCGTGGGTGAGCGGCCCGCCGACCTGCGAGGGCCGGAGGCGCTGAAGTTCCTGTGGGAGTGGTACCTGCTGCCGCTGGCCGAGGCGATGGCGCCGGGGGTGCGGGCGGCCGTCGGGACGTTCCGGCCCGACGTCGTCGTCGCCGACCAGCAGGCCTTCGCCGGCGCGCTGGTCGCCGAACGGCTGGGCCTGCCCTGGGCGACCTCGGCGACCACGTCCGCCGAGTTCACCGACCCGCTGGCCGGGCTGCCCAAGGTCCGCCAGTGGCTGGACGGGCGGCTGAGGGCGCTGCGGGCGGCCGTCGGCGACCCCGCCCAAGCCGGCGACCCCCGCTTCTCCCCGCATCTCGTTCTCGCCTTCAGCACACCGGAGTTGGCGGGTGCGACGCCCGGCGTCCCCGGAAGCGGTCCGGACGGGTGCGGGAGCGCCGGAAGCGGCGGAAGCGTCTGCTGGGTCGGCCCGTCCGTCTCGGCGCGGCCGTCGGCCGCCGGTTTCCCCTGGGAGTGGCTCGACGCCGGACGCGCCACCGTGCTGGTCACGCTGGGCACCGCGAACGCCGACGTCGGCGGCCGGTTCCTCGACGTGTGCCGGAGCGCGCTGCGGGAGCGTGCGGACCGTATGCAGGCAGTGATCGTCGACCCCGGCGGCACACTGGCGGCGCGGGAGCCGGACAAGGACGTGCTGATCGTGCCGTCCGTGCCGCAACTCGCCCTGCTGGAAAGAGGAGTCGGCGCGGTGGTCTGCCATGCGGGGCACAACACCGTGTGCGAGGCGCTGTGGCACGGGATCCCGCTCGTCGTGGCCCCCATCCGCGACGACCAGCCGGTGGTGGCCGGGCAGGTCGTGGACGCGGGGGCCGGGGTGCGGGTGCGCTTCGGCCGGGTCACCGCGCAGCGGTTCGGCGCGGCCCTCGACTCCGTGCTGGACGACCCCGGGCACCGCGCGGCGGCCGTCCGGATCCGCACCGCGTTCCGCGCCGCGGGCGGCGCATCCGCCGCGGCGGCCCGACTCGACGAACTGGCACGGGAGTTGCGATGACCGATCAGACCACGTCCGGCACGCCGGCCGAACCCGTCAAGCCCGCCGAGCGGATCGCCGGGCTGCGGCCCGCCTACCAGGCGGACCTCGCCGCCGGGCTGGAGCGCTTCTTCGAGCCCCGCCGCACCGACTGCCCCTGGTGCGGCGCACGGGAGCTGACCACCCGCCTGCGCACCACCGACCTGCTCCAGCACAAGCCCGGACGGTTCGTGCTGGACCGCTGTGAGCGCTGCGGACACACCTTCCAGAACCCCCGGCTCAGCGCACAGGGACTGGAGTTCTACTACCGGGACTTCTACGACGGACTGGGCGAGAAGAAGCTCGGCGACACCTTCGGCGGCCGGACGAAGATGTACCGGGGACGGGCCGAGTCGATGCTCCCGCACGACCCCGCGCCGAAGACCTGGCTGGACGTCGGCACCGGGCACGGTCACTTCTGCGCCGCCGCCCGGGACGTGCTGCCCGGCACGGTGTTCGACGGGCTCGACTTCACCGACGGCGTCGAACTCGCCGAGCGGGAGGGTCGGGTGGAGCACGGCTACCGGGGCGACTTCCCGCGCCTCGCGTCCGAACTCACCGCCCGTTACGACGTGGTGAGCATGTTCCACTACCTGGAGCACAGCACCGATCCCGACCGTGAACTGCGCGCCGCCCGGGAGACGGTCCGGCCCGGCGGGCACCTGCTGATCGAGGTGCCGGACCCCGAGAGCCGCTACGCGCGGCTGCTGGGCCGCTGGTGGCTGCCCTGGCTCCAGCCGCAGCACCTGAACCTCGTGCCGGTGGCCAATCTCCGGGAGCGGCTCACGAGCCTGGGCTTCACGGTGGTGGCGGAGCAGCACGCGGAGCCGCACGACCCGGTCGACCTGCTGGCCGGCGTCTGGCTCGCGCTGGACCACGCCGCGCCGCGCGACGACGCGCCCTGGCTGCCCCGGCCGCCGGGCGCGCTGCGCCGCACGCTGCGCGGGACGCTGCTGGTCGCCGGCATCCCGGCGCTGGTCGTCGCCACCTTGCTGGACCGGTTCGCGGTGCGGCCGCTGGCGCACCGGCTCGGCGTGTCCAACGCCTACCGGCTGGTGGCCCGCCGGGACTGACCGTCCGGCCCGGCGGGCCGGCGGCAGCCGGTGGGAACAGGGCTGTTCGGGCGGGTCGCGACATGTTAGCTTCACCCCGTCCATCAACAGGATTCCTGATGACGGCGCGACACGGCACGACGAACGGATCAGCATGTCCCTCCTCGCCAGGCCGTCGGTGGCCGCCCTCGCCGCGCGCACGATGCAGCGCCTCACCGCGCTCGCGGGCCGCCGCGCGAGCGGACCCGGCTCGACGGCCGACCGGCTCACCCGCCTGCCGGAATACCCCCGCGACACACGGGAGTTGACTGTGCCGACCTCGGTCGCACCGGCGCCGGTCACCGTGTACGCACCCCCGGAGGGAACTCCGGATCCGCCCGTGCACGTCAACTTCCACGGCGGCGGGTACGTCATGTCGATGCCGGAGATCGACGACCCCCTGTGCCGTCTGCTCGCCGCCGAGGCGGGGGTGTTCGTGGTCAACGTGAAGTACGCGGTGGCGCCGCAGTTCCCCTTCCCCGGGCCGCCCCGGCAGGCCCACGAGGTCGTGCGCTGGGTGGCGGAACACGGCGCCGCACACGGGTGGGACGGCACGCGACTCACGGTGGGCGGGCAGAGCGCCGGCGGCGGCCTCGCGGCGGCCGTCGCCCGTCAGGCCCTGGAGGACGGCGGCCCCTCGATCGCGCTCCAGGTGCTGCACTACCCCCCGCTGGACCTCGTCACCGGCGCCCGGGACAAGCGGGCCGCGATCGCCCGGCCGCTGCTGCGGCCCTGGATGGCGGACGTCTTCGACTCGTCGTACGTCCCGGACCCGGCCCTGCGCGCCGACCGGCTGGTCTCGCCCGCCCACCCGTCCGACACCGCCGACCTCGCGGGCATCGCCCCTGCCCTGGTGATCACGGCGGCTCACGACCTGCTGCGGGCCGAGGGCGTGCGGTACGCGGAGCGCCTGGCGGCGGCCGGCGCGCTCGTGGAACACCACGACGTGCCGGGCGTCGACCACGGCTACGACGGCGACGAGGCGAACGAGGAGAGGACCCGCGCCTCCTACGCGCTGATCGCCCGCCGCGTACGACAGGCCACGTCGCCCGCCGCCTGAGCGACCCGGGGACACGCGGGGCCGCGCCCGCCGCGCGCCGCGCGTCGTCGGCGACGGAGACCCAGACCGCGACGGAGACGGAGACGGAGACCGTGAAAGTCCCGGTCCTGGGGCCGGCCTCTCAGCGCACCGTCGCCGTGGCCGCCTCCGCGACCACCGCGGCGACGGCGGCCGGCTGCTCGACGAGGGCGAGGTGTCCCGCGTCCGCCACCGCGACCGTGCGGACCCGCGGGCAGGCCTCGAGGCCCCGCCGTTCGCCGTCCGTCAGCCCGATCCCGTCCCGGTCCCCGCGCACCACCCAGGCGGGGACCCCGGCCTCGCACAGCCGCGGGACCAGGGACGGCCACCGGTCGAGGTACGCGTAGTAGGCGCGCACGATCCGGCGGCAGGCCGCCGGATCGCTGCCGCCCATGGCCGCCGCCAGCGCCTCGGCGCGGTGCGGCGGCAGTTCGCGTTTCAGCGCCCGGGGCAGCAGCCGGATCATGGCGGTCCAGGCCGCGCCGCCCAGCACGGGCACCCGGCCCAGGGTGTTCAGGACGGTCAGGAAGCGTGCCTCGTCGCCGCGCGAGAAGGTCGGGGACAGCAGTACCAGCGGACCGTGGAACAACCCGAGCGCGGCCATCTCCAGCGCCACGTTCGCGCCCAGGCTGTGGCCGACGACGGTGTCGCAGCCGGCGTCGGCGGCGAAGTCCGCCATCAGCCGGGCGTAGTGCTCCATGGAGACGTCCGACGGCGCCTCGGTGGGGCCGAAGCCGGGCTGGGTCACCGCGACCGTCCCGAGCCCCGCCACCACGGGCTCGGCCATCACGTCCGCGTAGAACTCCGTCGTGCACAGTCCGCCCGGAATCATCAGCACCCGGTGCGGGGCGTTCGCCGCGCCCGCCCGGCGGATCTGCCACCGTTCGCCCATACCCCGAGCCTGCCCCCGACCCCGCGAGACCGCACCCGCGACGCGGGACCCGCCCGGAACGCGTCGCGGCCCCCGACGATCTGCCGCACCGCCGGGGCGCACGCCACACACGTTGTCCAGCCCGCGGGAACGGCTCGCCTCGGCAAGATTGCCGCATGACCCACAGCTTCGCTCTCCACGTTCCCGACGCCGCGCTCGAACCCGACCCGCTCGACCCTGCGCAGATCGTCTCCGGCTCCCCCGAGGTCACCGGCACGGTGGTGTGGGAGTCCGACGACGGCCGGCAGATCCGGGGGATCTGGCAGATCACCCCGGGCGTGGTCACCGACACGGAGGCGGACGAGCTGTTCGTCGTGATCAGCGGTTCGGCGACGATCGAGGTCGAGGGCGGGCCGACGCTGACGGTGGGCCCCGGGGACATGGCGGTGCTGCGCGAGGGCGACCGCACGACCTGGACGGTCCACGAGACGCTGCGCAAGGTCTACGCGATCAACCGGTGAGCGGGACCGGCGGCGCCGTAGTCCCCCGGATCTCCAGCAGCGGAGCGGCGAGCTGCACCCGCCCCGCTCCCCCGCCCCCCGCGAACCGGTCCAGGAGGCAGCGGGCGGCCCTGCGGCCGACCTCGTGCCCGGCGTTGTCTACGGTGGTCAGCCACAGGTGCCGCAGCCGGGAGATGCTGGTGTTGTCGTAGCCGACCACGGAGAGGTCCCCGGGAACGCCGAGGCCCAGCTCCTCGGCGGCCGACAGCGCGCCCACACCGGCCATGTCGTTCACGGCGAACACGGCCGTCGGCCGGTCGGAGCGGCCCAGCAGCCGGACGGCGGCCCGGTGGCCGCCCTCCTCGGTCATGTCACTGGCCTCGACGGCGGGCCGCTCCACGCCGTGCTCCCGCATCACCGCCTCGAAGCTGCGCCGCCGCAGCTCGCCGACCGCGCCGTACCCGGCGATGTGGGCGATGCGGCGGTGGCCGAGCGCCAGCAGGTGCTCGGTGACCAGGCGCGCGCCCTGTTCGTCGTCGCCCGCGACCACGTCGATCCCCGGCGGGACGGGTTCCCGGGCGCCCGCGACGACGACCGGGATCCGCTCCGCCACCGCGCCGAGCGCCGCCGGGTCGGGCAGCGTCCCGACGATCACCAGCCCGTCCGCCCCGAGGTCCAGGAACGGGCCGGCCGGGTCCTGGCCGACGCGCCGGTTGAGACGGGCGTCGGCGAGGAGCATGTGCAGACCGTGCGCGTGCAGCAGGGAGTTGAGACCGTCGAGGAGGTCCACGTACCAGGGGTTGCGCAGGTCGTGCAGGAGGACGCCGACCATGGGGGTCCCCCCGTCGGGACGTGCCGGGGGGCCGGGGAGGGTGCGCTGCTCGCTGAGGCTGCGCGCGGCCGTGTTCGGCCGGTAGCCCAGTTCGCCGGCGGCGCGCAGGACGGCCTCCCGCTTCTCCGCGCGCACCTGCCCGGTCCCGCGCAGCACGAGGGAGACCAGGGATTTGGACACGCCCGCGCGGTCGGCGACGTCACGGATGGTCGGCGGTCTCATGACATGGACCGTTCCATGTCGCCGGGCGGCTGTCAAAGGGGTCAGCGTCCTCGCCGCCTGAGGGCCTCGCAAGCCTTGACACCCCGGAGGGCCGCCTTCAGGGTGACTTGGACAAGACATGGACCGGTCCATCAGGGGCCGGCTGAAGGCTGAGAGGGGCCGTCATGGTGGACGCGCTCGGTGTCGCCGTCGTCGGGTTCGGCTGGATGGGGCGGGTGCACACCCAGGCGTACGCCCGCGTCCGGCACCACTACCCGCAGCTCGCCCTGCGTCCGGAGCTGGTGGTCGTCGCCGAGGAGGTCCCCGGCCGGGCGGAGGAGGCCGCCGCGCAGTTCGGCTTCACCGCCACCACCCGCAACTGGCGTGAGGTGGCCGCCGACCCGCGCGTCCACGCCGTCAGCATCACCGCGCCGAACTTCCTGCACCGCGAGATCGGCGTCGCGATGGCCGAGGCCGGCAAGCACATCTGGATCGAGAAGCCGGTGGGCCTCACCCGCGAGGACGCCGTCGCCGTGGCGGACGCGGTGGCCCGGAACGGGGTCCAGGGCGCCGTCGGCTTCAACTACCGCAACGCGCCCGCCGTCGAGACGGCCCGTGCGCTGATCGCGGCCGGTGAGCTGGGCGCCGTCACCCATGTCCGCATCCGTCTCCTCAGCGACTACGCGGCCCACCCTGACGGCGCGCTGACCTGGCGGTACGAACGGGAGCGCGGCGGCAGCGGGGTGCTCGGCGACCTGGCCTCGCACGGCGTGGACCTGGCCCGCTTCCTGCTCGGCGACATCACGTCGCTGGCGGCCGACACCGCGGTCTTCGTCCCGGAGCGGGCCCGCCCGACGGGAGCGACGGCGGGCCACAGCCTCGCGGCCGGCGGCGAACTCGGACCGGTCGAGAACGAGGACTACGTCAACTGCCTGCTGCGCTTCGCCTCCGGCGCGCGGGGCGTGCTGGAGGCCTGCCGGGTCTCGGTCGGCGCGCAGAACGACTACGGCTTCGAGGTGCACGGCACCGAGGGCGCGGTGTTCTGGGACTTCCGGAGGATGAACGAGCTGGGCGTCAGCCGCGGCAGGGCGTACCAGGACCAGCCGGTCAGCACCGTGTACGTGGGCCCGGGCGACGGCGAGTTCGGCGCCTTCCAGCCGGGCGCCGCGAACGCGATGGGCTACGACGACCTCAAGGTCGTGGAGGCCCACCGCTTCCTGCGCTCGGTCGCCGAGGGCGCACCGCACGGGGCGACGCTCGCGGACGCGGTGCACAGCGCGACCGTGCTGGAGGCGATGTCGCGCTCCGCGGAGAGCCGTTCCTGGGTTGACGTGCACCCGTAGGGGTGGCGCCAGGACCACCCCCGATCCGGCGCCCAGGCCCCGCGACCGGGGCCGCCGGAAGCGGCAGTCTTCAGGGGCCGGCCCGAACGAGCCCCGCAGGAGCCGAGAGGCCGGCGCCGCATCCGCCACGCCGAGAACTCGGGGGACCCCATGTCCGAAGCCACCGCCCGGCGCCTGACCGGCCTCGCCGCCGTCGTCGCCGCCGTCGCCCTCATCGTCCAGGTGCCGCTGTACTTCCTCTACTCGGGTCCGCCGCCGGACGTCAACGTCCTGTCCCGGCTGCTGGTCGGGATCGTCGCGCTGGCCTGTCTCGTCGTCTTCGTGACCGCGTTGCGGGAACTGGTCCGGCGCGTCTCCCCCGACCACGAGTGGATCGGCTCGATCGCCTTCGCGACCGGGCTCGTGTACGCCACGGTCACCCTGGTCTCGATGGGGCTGGAGGCCGGCGCGGTCATCGCCGTCGACCACCCGATCGACCCGACGATCGACGTCAGCGGCACCTACATCCTGTACGGGTCGATCTCCCGCCTCATGCTGGCGCTGTTCCTGACCGCGTTCGGCCAGGCCGTCGTCCGCACCGGGCTGCTGCCGCGCTGGACCGGCCGCTCCGCCCACGTCCTGGCCGGCGTCAACCTCGTGTTCGTGCCGTCGCTGTTCTTCGGCAACGACCCCGCGTTCTTCTACGCGGCGAACGGCTGGGCCACGACCGCGCTGATGGGCTTCCTCCTCAGCTACTGGCTGCTGGCCGTGGGGATCTCGACATACCGCGGCGCGGCCCGCGTCACCCCGGCGCCCGCCGCCCCCGCACTGCGGGCCTGAGGCCCGAGAAGGGGTCCGCGGCACCCGGCAGGACACCCGGGCGGCCGAAGGAAGCGCACGCCCCCGGGCGGCGGCCCGCGTCAGCCGGCCGCCGCCCGGGGCGGCATGTTGTACGGGGTGACGACCTGGATCGCCGACGGCAGCAGAGGGCCGGCCGGCGGCAGCGCGCCGTGCGCCCGCATCACGGTGTGGCAGGCCTCGCGCACGTCGTGGCGCAGATCGTGGTGGAGGACGGCGGACAGCCGGTGCTCGCGCAGCAGCCGCGTGTTGTCCTGGTCGAGGTCGTGGGCGACGAACACCGCGCACGTCCGTCCGAGGTCGGCGAAGGCGCGCAGGGCGGCGATGTTGCCGCCGCCGATCGAGTAGACCGCGCGGATCTGCGGGTCCCGTTCCAGTGCGGCGCGCACCAGGTCGTACTGGGTGGCGTCCAATCCCTGCCCGCCGACGATCTCCACGAGCGCCCGCTCGGGGTGCCGGGCCCGCATCACGCCGCGGAAGCCCATCTCACGCTCCTCCTCGTTGCGGAAGAAGCCGCTGCTCAGGCTGGTGAGGACGTTGCCGGGCCGGTCGCCCAGCCACTGGCCCACGAGATAGGCGGCGGTCGCGCCGGCCGCGCGGTCGTCGATGCCGACATAGGCGAGCCGGGCGCTGGCGGGCAGGTCCGTGACCAGCGTGACGACCGGGATGCCGGCGGCCACCAGCCGGCCGACGGCCGCGGTGACCTCGGGGACGTCCGGCGCCTTGAGGATCACCCCCTGCGAGCCCCGCCTGGCTATCCGGTCCAGGGTCGCCACCAGCTCCCCGGCCGGTCCGGTCTCCCGGAAGTGGAAGCGCGAGCGCAGCACCGCCGGGTGCAGCGACGGCAGCTCGGCCTCCAGGGCGGAGCGCACGGCGGTGGTGAACCGTTCCGGCGCCTGCATCACGATGTCGATCATGAAGGTACGGCCGACGAGCCTGACCTGGGTGCGCTGGCGGTCGAGGTCGGCGACGGCCCGGCGCACCTCCTGCGCGGTGGACTCCCGCACCCCGCCCCTGCCGTTGAGCACCCGGTCGACGGTCGCCTCGCTCAGACCGGCCTGACGTGCGATCTCGCGGAGGGGGAAAGGGTGACCCACGGAAGGCTCCTCGACGTCGGCTTGAGGGGTTTTTGACGGCTGCCTGCTGGTTGTTCGACGGGTTTGTCATGACAAGAATGGCAGGGCTGAGCCGCCGTTGTCATCGAAGGGACGCCGATGTCCTTCACCTCCGCGCAGGGTCCTGCCTGGCTGACCGAGCAGGACTGCGACCTGGACGTGTTCCGATCGCTCGTCGAGCGCACCACCGACCTCGCCGACTTCCCGCACGCCGCGGCCGTCGAGGCGAACGTCCTCGTCTACGACAGCGCCCGCCTGCGGGCGGCCGGTGACGGCGGTCGTGGGGTGCGCGCCGAGCTGGTGCGGGCGTTCTCCGAAGGCCCTGGCGTGGTCGTGCTGCGCGGCGCCTTCCCCGACGCGACGGTCGTCGACCGGCTGACGGCCGTCTTCGACGCGCTCATCGACGCGCAGCACGCCTCGGGGGCGACCGCCGGTGACCACTTCGCGAAGCCCGGCGCCAACGACCGCGTCTGGAACGCCCTGGAGAAGGCCGCCCGCCACGACCCGGAAGCATTCGCCGACTACTACGCGAGCGACGTGCTCGCCCTGGTCGCCCGCGCCTGGCTCGGCCCCGGATACCAGGTGACCTCGCAGGTCAACGTGGTCAACCCGGGCGGCGCGGCCCAGAGCCCGCACCGCGACTACCACCTCGGGTTCCTCTCCGACCGGGCGGCCGCCGCCTACCCCGCGCACGTCCACCGCCTCTCCCCCGTGCTCACGCTCCAGGGCGCGGTCGCCCACTGCGACATGCCGGTGGAGTCCGGTCCCACGCTGTATCTGCCGTACTCCCAGACCTATGAGCCCGGCTATCTCGCCTGGCGGCGGCCGGAGTTCCAGGCCTATTTCGCCGAGCGGCACGTACAGCTGCCGCTGGCCAAGGGCGACGCCGCGTTCTTCAATCCGGCCGTCTTCCACGCCGCCGGCGCCAACCGCACGACCGGGGTGCGCCGCACCGCCAACCTGCTCCAGGTGTCCTCGGCCTTCGGGCGCGCCATGGAGACGGTGGACCGGGAGGCGGTGGTGAACGCGGTCTTCCCCGTGCTGCTCAGCCGCAGGTCGCAAGGTGTCGGCGACGAGTGGCTGGAGCGCGTCGTCGCCGCGAGCGCCGAGGGCTGTGCCTTCCCCACGAACCTCGACGCCGACCCGCCGGTCGACGGACTGGCCCCGCCCACGCAGGCGGACCTCGTACGGCAGGCGCTGTACGAGGAGTGGACCCCCGAGACGCTCCGGGACGCGCTGCGGGCCGGCGCCGCGCGGCGCATCAGCTGAAAGGAACCCCCTCCATGGGACTTCTCGACGACAAGGTCGTCCTCGTCAACGGCGGCAGCCAGGGCGTGGGCGCGGCCGTGGCGCGGGCCGCGGTCGGTGAGGGCGCCCTCGTGGCCGTCACCGGACGGCGGCGGGAGCCGGGCGAGGCGCTGGTCGCGGAACTGGCCGCCGCGGGCGGCAAGGCCGTGTTCGTCCAGGCCGACCTGGCGGACGCCGAACAGGCACGGGCGTCGGTGGCCGAGACGGTGGCGGCCTACGGCCGGGTCGACTGCCTGGTGAACTCGGCGGGGCTGACCGCCCGGGGCACGCTGCTGGACACCTCCCCCGAGCTGTTCGACCAGCACATCGCCATCAATCTGCGGGCGCCGTTCTTCGCCATGCAGGCGGCGGTCGCGGACATGCTGTCCCGGGAGGCACCCGGCACGATCGTCAACGTCATCACCTCCTCGGCCCACGGCGGACAGTCCTTCCTCGCGCCGTACGTCGCCGCCAAGGCCGGGCTCATGGGCCTCACCCGCAACGCCGCGCACGCCCACCGCTTCGACCGGATCCGGATCAACGGCCTCAACATCGGCTGGACGGCGACCGAAGGCGAGGACGCCACGCAGCGGGCCTTCCACGGCGCCGGCGACGACTGGCGTGAGCAGGCGGCCGCACGGTTGCCGATGGGCAGGCTGGGCCGGCCCGACGAGATCGCGGACTTCGTCGTCCTCCTGCTGTCGGACCGGTCGGGCGTGGTCACCGGTTCGGTGATCGACTGGGACCAGAACGTCCTCGGCGGACTCGACTAGCGTCCACCCCGCCACCGTCCCGGCAGCCCTCTCCGTTCCCCTCCGCTCCCGTCCCCCGTCCTTCCCTTCATCCTCTCCGCCTCCCCCTCCCCCTCCCCGCAAGACCCCTCAAGGAGCTGCACCCCCATGCGCATCGGAATCCTCGGCCTCGGCCGCATCGGCGCCTTCCACGCCGAGACCCTCTCCGGACTCGACGCCGTCGAGTCGCTCGTCGTGGCCGATCCGTTCGCCGAGGCCGCCAAGACCGCCGCCGAGCGGTTCGGCGCCGAGGTCGCGGACTCCCCCGAGGCGGTGCTGGCCGCCGGGGTGGACGGCGTCGTGATCGCCGCGGCGACCGACGCCCACCCGGGCCTGATCCTGGCCGCCGTCGAGGCGGGCGTCCCGGTCTTCTGCGAGAAGCCCGTCGCCCGGACGATGGCCGAGGGCGTCGAGGTGCTCAAGGCCGTCCAGGGCAGCCCGGTGCCGATCCAGATCGGCTACAACCGCCGCTTCGACGCGGGATTCGTGGCCGCGCGGGCCGCCGTGCGGGCCGGTGAGCTGGGCACGCTGCACACGGTCCGCTCGACCACGCTGGACCCGGCGCCGCCGCCCGCCGCGTACGTGGCCGGCTCCGGCGGCATCTTCCGGGACTGTTCCGTGCACGACTTCGACATCATCCGCTGGGTCACGGGCCGCGAGGTGAGCGAGGTGTACGCGGTCGGCGGCAACCGGGGGGCCGACTACATCAAGGCGGCGGGCGACGCCGACACCACCGGCGCGATCCTCACCCTCGACGACGGCACGATCGCGGTGGTGTCCAACTCCCGCCACAACGCCCGTGGTTACGACGTGCGGATGGAGATCCACGGCTTCACCGACTCGATCGCCGTGGGTCTGGAGGACAAGCTGCCGCTGCGCTCCGTGGAGCCCGGGGTCACCTTCCCGTCCGGCGCCCCGCACGACTTCTTCATGGACCGCTTCACCGCCGCGTACCGCGCCGAACTCACCGCGTTCACCGAGGTCGTGGCCGGAACCCGCCCCTCGCCCTGCACGATCGAGGACGCGCTGGAGGCGGGCTGGATCGCCGAGGCCTGCACGCTGTCCCTGCACGAGCACCGGCCGGTGACGATCGCGGAGGTACGGGGTTCCTGACACCCGGCTGAGCAGCCGGGCGAGGGCGGCCGGGGCCGGGGCGGACACGCCCCCGGCCCCGGCCGCCCTCTGCGGGTTCACCGGCCGTAGCGGATCGCGACCCGGTCGGGGTCGCAGGCCGCTCCTCCACCGGATCCCGGGGGTTCACCCGCTCCGGTGGAACGTCCTCACCGCGCCGCCGGTTGCGCAGGGAGGTTGAAGACGTGGTCCGGTGAGACGATCCTCGTGATCGCGTCGCCGAACAGGGTGCTGGGTTCCTGGTTCTTGTAGTCGATGTCGGTGTTCAGCACGACGACCAGGGTGGCCTGCGCCGACGGCAGATAGACGGTCAGCGACTCGTAGCCCGGCAGGGAGCCGTTGTGGCCGATCCATCCCTGCACGTCGAAGATGCCGAGGCCGTATCCCGCGCCGGGGATCGGGGTGGGCGGGGTGATCAGCCGCTGCTTCTGGGTGGCCGCGCTGACCATCCGTTCGCCGTCGGGCAGCACGCCGGTGGCCACGGTGCGCGCCCAGACCCGCAGGTCGTCCAAGCGGGAGATCATCGCGCCGGCCGCCCAGGCCCAGGAGGGGTTCCAGTCCGCCGAGTCCTCGACCTCGCCGGACGCGGTCTGGTTCGTGTAGCCCTGCGCGTGCGGCGTCGGGAACTCGTTCCCGGTGGGGAAGAGGGTGTTGTCGAGGCCGGCCGGGTCCAGGATGTGCTCCTGGACGTAGTCGTCCAGGGCCTGCCCGCTCGCCTTCTCGACGACCAGGCCGAGCAGGATCAGGTTGGTGTTGCTGTAGAAGAACTTCTCGCCCGGCGGGAACAGCACGGGGTGCTTGAACGCGTAGTCGAGCAGCTGCTGCGGTGTGAAAGGCTTGCGCGGGTCGGCGGTGAACGCCTTGAAGAAGGCTTCGTCCTGCGAGTAGTTGAACAGTCCGCTGCGCATGCCGGCCAGCTGGCGCAGGGTGATCCGGTCCCCGTTCGGCACGCCGTCGACGTACTCGCCGATCGTGTCGTCCAGGCCGACTCTGCCCCGGTCGACGAGCTGGAGGAGGCCGGTGACCGTGAACGTCTTGGTCTCGCTGCCGATGCGCATGGAGAGGCCGGGGTCCATCTGCCTGCCGGTGCTCTTGTCCGCGACGCCGAAGGACTTCACGTAACGGCCTTTGTCCGGCGTCCAGATGCCGACGCTCACGCCCGGGACGTCCGCCTGTTCCATGACCCGCCGGACGGCGTCGTCGACCTGCTGCCGTACCGCGGGGGTGAGTTCGACGACGTCGTCGCCACCGGACGGGTCGGGCGCGGGCGGTGAGGTCGTGGAGACGGCGGACGCATGGTCGGGCGCGGCGGCGGTGACGCCGACGGCGGGCGCCAGCAGCGCTCCCACCGCGGCGACGACGACGGCGCCCCTGCGCAGACGTGGATACGGGTGTGTCATGGGCTCGCTCCCGCGTGTGGGGGGTTGCGCCGCAGGCCACAGCCGCACCATGGGGCACGGGCCGCATGCGGCCCATCTCCCCCACCATACGAGCGCGGGAGCGTCGCCGCCTGTCGGCGGCGGACGCTCCCGTCCGGTGCTACAGGCGTCTCAGGACTTGCCCTCGTCCGAGGCCGCCACGGGTGCGGTGAGGTCCTTCGCCTCCGGCAGCTCGTCGACGTCGACGCCGCGCACTTGGGCCAACTCGTGCTTGAGGGCGGCGAGTTCGGTGCCGCCGGCCATGTGGTTGGTGAGTTCTTCGAGGCTGACCTGGTCGCGGGAGGCGGTGAGCTCCATGGTGCCCAGGCGCAGGACGCTGAAGTGGTCGCCGACCATGTAGGCGTGGTGCGGGTTGTGGGTGATGAAGATGACGCCGAGGCCGCGGTCGCGGGCGGCGGCGATGTACTTCAGGACCACACCGGACTGCTTGACGCCGAGGGCGGCGGTGGGCTCGTCCAGGATCAGCACCCGTGCGCCGAAGTAGACGGCGCGGGCGATGGCGACGCACTGGCGCTGACCGCCGGAGAGCGTGCCGATGGGCTGTTCCATGTCGTCCAGGACGATGCCCATGTTGCGCAGTTCGCGGTCGGCGGTCTTCTTCATCGCCTCGATGTCGAGACGGCGCACGGGCCAGGGGCCCTTCGTCATCTCGGAGCCGAGGAAGAAGTTGCGCCAGACCGGCATCAGCGGGACGGTGGCGAGGTCCTGGTAGACGGTGGCGATGCCCTTGTCGAGGGCTTCGCGGGGCGTGGTGAAGCGCACCGGCCGGCCGTCGACGAGGAACTCGCCCTCGGTGTGCTGGTGCAGCCCGGAGACGATCTTGATGAGGGTGGACTTGCCGGCGCCGTTGTCGCCGAGCACGCAGGTCACCCGCCCGGGGTGGACGGCGAGGCTCACGCCGTGCAGGGCACGGATGTTGCCGTAGGACTTGCCCGCGCCTCGCAGTTCGACGATCGGGCCGTCCCCGGGCTCGGGGACGGTGTCCGCGATGACGGCCCCGTGGGTACCGCTCTTCTCGGTGGATGTCATGGGGTGGGTCACCTCCGGGTCGCCGTGCGGCTGACCCACAGATTGATCAGGACGGCGCCGAGGAGCATCACGCCGAGGAAGGCCTTGAACCAGTCGGGATTCCAGCCCGCGTAGACGATGCCCTGCTGCACCATGCCGAACATGAACGCGCCGAAGACCGGGCCGATCGCGCTGCCGGCGCCGCCGGTCAGCAGACAGCCGCCGATCACGGCCGCGGAGATGTAGATCAGCTCCTGGCCCACGCCCTCACCCGACTGCACGGTGTTGAACGTGAACAGCTGATGCATCCCCACGAACCAGGCGCCGAAGCCGACCAGCATGAACAGCGAGATCTTCGTGAACGTCACCGGCACGCCGACCGCCCGCGCCGACTCCTTGTTGCCGCCCACCGCGAAGATCCAGTTGCCGTACCGGGTGCGCAGCAGCACCCAGGTCGCCAGCGCCGCGAACACCAGCCAGTACACGATGGTGATCTTCACCTGGACGTCGCCGATGTGGAACGACGACGCGAAGACCTTCTTGGCCTGGCCGAAGCCGTCCATGTCACTGATGTCGTCGGTCGCCACGTTGGTGGTGACCAGCTTGGTCACCGCCAGGTTCACGCCCTGCAGGATGAGGAAGGTGCCGAGGGTGATGAGGAAGCTCGGCAGACCGGTCTTCACCACCATCCAGCCGTTGAGGAAGCCGATGCCCAGCGACACCATCAGCGCCACCACCACACCGACCCACACGTTCATGGTGAGCTGGTAGCTGAGCATGCTCGCGGTGAGCGCCGAGGTGATCACCGCGACGCCGGACGACAGGTCGAACTCGCCGCCGATCATCAGCAGCGCCACCGGCAACGCCATGATCCCGATGGTCGACGACTGGTAGAGGATGTTCGCCATCGCGCTGCCCTCGCGCACCGGCGGGGCCGTGATCAGGAAGAACACGTACACGGCGACGGCGCCCAGGAACACCCCCACCTCGGGGCGCGCCAGCAGCCGCAGCGCCAGCGGGCGCGTGGCGGTCCGGCCGTCGCTCTGCTGCGGGCCGGAGGCCGGCGGTGTGGTCACCGCCGGCTCGGCATGACGGGTCCCGCTCATCACCGGGTGCCCTTGGCGGCGTACGCGGCGACCGCCTCGACGTTGGACTTGTCGACGAAGGCCGGGCCGGTCAGCACCGGCTGCTCACCGCCGCCCATGTAGTTGCCGTTGTTCTTGTAGAGCCACAGCGAGTCGATCGCCAGGTAGCCCTGGAGGTAGGGCTGCTGGTCGACGGCGAACTGGATCGTGCCCTTGCTGATGGCGCCGGTCAGGTCCTTGTTGAGGTCGAACGTGGCGATCTTGGCCTTGCTGCCGGCGTCGGCCACCGACTGCACGGACGTCAGCGCGAACGGGGCGCCGAGGGTGACCACGTAGTCGATGGCCTTGTCCTGGCTCAGCTTGGCGGTGATCGTCGACTTGACGGACGGCATGTCGGTGCCGTTGACGTTGAGGACCTCGGTGGTGCCCTTGAAGGTCTTCTTCACGCCGTCGCAGCGCTGGGTGAGGCCGATGTTGCCCTGCTCCTGGATGACACAGACGGCCTTCTTGGCGCCCTCGGTGTTGAGCCGGTTGCCGAGGGCCTCGCCGGCCACGGTCTCGTCCTGGCCGAAGAACTCCATCAGGCCGAGGTTCTTCCACTCGCTGACACCGGAGTTGAGGCCGACCACGGGTATCTTCGCGGTCTTCGCCTTGGCTATGACGTCCTTGAGCGCGTCCGGCTTGGCCAGGGTGACCGCGATGCCGTCGACCTTCTGGTCGATCGCGTTCTGGATCAGGTTGGCCTGGTTGCCGGCGTTGGGGTCGGCCGAGTAGATCAGCTTGACGTTGTCCTTGGCGGCGGCGGCCTCGGCGCCCTTGCGGACGATGTCCCAGAAGGTGTCGCCGGGCGACTGGTGGGTCACCAGCGCCACCGTCATCTGCGGGGTGCTCGCCTTGCCCGCGGAAGCGCCGTCCGCGCTCTCCTCGGACTTCTTCCCGCCGGAGCTGCTGGAGCAGCCTGCGAGGGTCAGGGCCACCGCCGCGGCCATGGCCACGACCGGAGCGATGCTGCGTGAGCGGGACGGAGAAGAGCTGTCCATCTTTCCTGCACCTCACTGTGCGACGGAGAATACGACGGGAATCGGGTGGAGGCGATCGGAGGAATCCGGGGCCCGTTTCTACTCAGATTGGGGCCAGGGGGCCGGGTCCGCGACTGTTCAGGTGTCCCGGACCCGGCCTGTGCACTGCTGGGACCGGATTCAATTCCCTGGCGAGCCCGCTGTCAATACTTTGTTATGACATCATTTCACGAGCAGGTCCGAATGTAAGAACAAAGTCTTGACAGCGTGCGCTCCCGGGACCTACACCTGGGCAGAGCCAGGTCCCGATCGCCGTGAGGAGCCTCCCATACGGCGCGATCAGCCCGGCAACCGGACCTGATCTTGACGGAGGCGCACAGGTTCCCCGGCGACGGACGCGCCGCACCGACGACCCGAAGGGGTGCCCCGATGGCGAAGACCGGTGCCCGGACCCGCGCCACGCCGGGCTCGGCGCTCGAGGCGTTGCCCTTCGCACTGGACCGCACCAGCCCGGTGCCGCTCTACTACCAGCTCGCCCAGCAGCTGGAGAAGGCGATCGAGCGGGGGGCGCTCGCCCCGGGCGATCTGCTGGGCAACGAGATCGACCTGTCGACCCGGCTCGGGCTGTCCCGCCCCACGGTCCGCCAGGCCATCCAGTCGCTCGTCGACAAGGGGCTGCTGGTGCGCCGGCGCGGCGTCGGCACGCAGGTGGTGCACAGCCAGGTGAAACGGCCGCTGGAGCTCAGCAGCCTGTACGACGACCTGGCGGCGGCCGGGCAGGGACCCACGACACGCGTCGTGCGCAACGAGCGGGTGCCGGCCACCGCGGACGTCGCCGCCGCGCTGGCCGTCGCGGAGGGCAGCGAGGTCACGCTGCTGGAGCGGCTGCGCGCCACGCACGGACAGCCGGTGGCGTTCCTGTGCAACTACCTGGCCCCGGCGCTGCCGGACTTCGCCACCGAGCGCCTGGAGTCGACGGGCCTGTACCGGCTGCTGCGCACCGCGGGCGTCACCCTGCACAGCGCCCGCCAGACGGTGGGCGCCCGTTCCGCCACCGCCGGGGAGGCCGCCCTCCTCGCCGAAGCGGAGGGGGCGGCCCTGCTGACCATGCGGCGCACCGCGTACGACGACACCGGCCGGGCGGTCGAGTACGGGACGCACATCTACCGTGCGTCCCGGTACGCGTTCGACTTCCAGCTCCTGGTCAGGCCGTGAGGGCCCGCCCGGCACACCGAGGGCCCGGCGGGCTCAGCGGGGCGCCATGCGCAGGGCGCCGTCCATCCTGATGGTCTCGCCGTTGAGGTAGTCGTGGTCGACGATCGTCAGCGCCAGCCGGGCGTACTCCTCGGGGCGGGCCAGCCGGCGCGGGAACGGCACGCCGGCCGCGAGCGAGGCGCGGAACTCCTCCGACACCGTCGCCAGCATCGGCGTCTCCACGATGCCCGGGGCGATGGTGCACACCCGGATGCCGTACTGGGCCAGGTCGCGGGCGGCCGGCAGGGTCAGCCCGACGACCCCGCCCTTGGAGGACGCGTACGCGGCCTGCCCGATCTGACCGTCGTACGCGGCGATCGAAGCGGTGTTGACGATCACGCCCCGCTGGCCGTCCTCGTCGGCCTCCGTCTCGGCGATGGCCTCCGAGGCGAGCGCGAGCACGTTGAACGTGCCGATCAGGTTGATCTGGATCACCTTGGCGTACAGGCCGAGGTCGTGGACGCCCTTCTTGCCGAGGATGCGCGCCGACGGGCCGATGCCGGCGCAGTTGACGACCGTGCGCAGCGGCACGCCGGAGCCGGCCGCGGTCGCCACGGCGGCCCTGACCTGCTCGGGGTCGGTGACGTCGGCGGCCACATAGGTGACGCCGTCGACCTCGGGCGCCTGGTCGACGCCGTCCTTGAGGTCGAGGGCGAAGACCCGCGCGCCGCGCCCGGCGAGGGCCTGCGCGGTGGCCGCGCCGAGGCCGGACGCACCGCCGGTGACGAGGGCGGCGGTGTTCTCGAGCTGCATCATCACTCCTTGCCGAGGACGGTGAGCACACCGCCCTCGTCGCGGTCCAGCGCACGGGAGATGATCATGCGCTGGATCTGGTTGGTTCCTTCGAAGATCTGCATGACCTTGGCCTCGCGCATGAAGCGCTCCACCGGGAAGTCACGGGTGTATCCGTACCCCCCGAGGACCTGCACGGCATCCGTGGTCACCTTCATGGCGTTGTCCGTGGCCACGAGTTTGGCGATGGACGCCTCCCGTGTGAAGGGCAGGCCGAGGTCCTTCAGCCGGGCGGCGGCCAGCGCGGTGGCCCGCGCCGACTCGATGGCCGCGCCCATGTCGGCGAGCACGAACGCCAGGCCCTGGTGCTCGATGATCGGCTTGCCGAAGGTCTCCCGTTCGCGGGCGTAGCGCACCGCGTGGTCGAGGGCGCCCTGGGCGAGACCGGTGGCGACGGCGGCGATGCCCAGGCGGCCGCAGTCCAGGGAGGCGAGCGCGATCTTCAGCCCCTGCCCCTCCTCCCCGATCCGGCGTTCGACGGGCACCCGGACGTCCTCGAACCGCATGGTCGCGGTCGCCGAGCCGGTCAGACCCATCTTGCGCTCCGGCGGGTCGGCGCTGAGCCCGGGGGCGTCGGCCGGGACGAGGAAGCAGGAGATGCCGTGCGTGCGGTCGTCCGAGGTGCGGGCCATGACCGTGTAGAAGTCGGCGTAGCCGCCGTGTGTGGTCCAGGCCTTGGCGCCGTTCAGCACATAGGTGTCGCCGTCGCGGACCGCACGGGTGAGCATGGCCGCCGGGTCGGAGCCGGCGTGCGGCTCGGACAGGCAGTACGCGCCGAGCAGCTCACCGGCCAGCATGTCCGGCAGCCACCTGCGCCGCTGCTCCGCGGTGCCGAAACGGGACAGCGGGAAACAGGACAGGGCGTGCACGGAGATGCCCACGGCGACGCTCGACCAGACCGCGGCGACCTCCTCGAGGACCTGGAGGTAGACGCCGTACGGCTGGTCCGCCCCGCCGTCCTCCTCGGCGAAGGGCAGCCCGAGCAGGCCGCTGCGGCCGAGGGTGCGGAAGACGTCCCGGGGGAACGCCCCGTCCGCCTCCGCGTCGGCGACCCGGGGTGCGAGTTCCTTGGCGGCGAGGGTGCGGGTGAGCTGGATGAGCTCGACGGCTTCCTCGGTCGGCAGGGCGCGGGTGGCAGGCATGGTGACCTCCACGGAGGAGTGCGGAAAGTGCGGAGTACTGCGAATGATACTGGCGTGCGTACGAACGTATCATTCACAGTACGGCATGGAGGCGGGCCACAGCCAGGCCGAAGACCCGCTCGTGTGATGTCGGATGCCCCGTCGGGGAACGGTCAGGACGGGGCGGGGACGGGGCGGGAGGGTCCGGGCGGAAGGTCCTGGCGGGTCCTGGCGCGCAGGCCCGGGCGGCGGGTCCTGACGCGCGGGTCAGGAGGAGACGGCGTGCACGATCAGCGAGGCGAGCTGCTCGTAGGCCTCCGCGTCGGTCAGTCCGGTGCGCGCCTGCAGCTCGCCCTGCTGGATCTGCCGCATGGTGGCGGCGGCGACCTCGCCGACGAACGCGGTGTGCACCTCGCGGAACGCGCCGTCCGAGACGCCCTCCGCGATCAGCCGGCGCACCCGCTCGGCGGCCATCCGCGTGTTGGCCTCGTACACCTCGCGGGCCGGCGGGAAGTCGGCGACGTCGTCGAGGAAGCGGCGGGAGAGCGGGCGCAGCTGCTCGGCCACGGCGGTCAGGTAGGCCCGTACGCGGTCCGAGGGGTCGGCGGTCAGCGCCACCCGCTTCTCGACGGCCTCGGTCGCCCCGCGGAAGTAGTGCTTGACCGCTTCGACGACCAGCCCCTGCTTGCTGCGGGCGAGCTGGTACAGCGTCGTCTTGGAGCAGCGCAGCCGCTCGGCGAGGTCGTCGAGCGTGAGATGGGCGAACCCTTCAGCCGTCACCAGTGCGACGAGTCGTTCCAGCAGGTCGGCCTGTCTGGCGGTGCGGCGGGAGGACGGCATGATCCCCAGCGTAGCCTCCCTGCTTACTCCCGGGTCAGGGTCCGGCCGCCGGGTCTCCTCGCTGGTCGCCGAACAGCACGGCGTCGCCCCGGCGCCGCCGGAAACAGACAGAAGCGGTATCGAAACGGTCGCATACCGCCTCTGCATCGCCACTTCACGGTCGGTGCAGCAAGAGCCTGACGACCCCTCACCCGAATGCCGAGGGCGGGGGTACAGTCGGAATGTGCGCCTTGGGCCGATCAAATCGCGCGTGTCGCCCGGGAGTAGCGTCCGGGTGCGCATGCATGCGGGGGAATGCTTTGAAGGAACGCTCGCCGAGATCGACGAGGACTGCCTCGTCATCCGCACCGCGGACGCGGAGATCATCCTGGAGGCGGAAGCCATCGAGCTGGTCGAACGCCGCTCGCTCGGGCCCGCCTCGACCGGCGGGAATCCGGACGGTTCATCCTCAGGTGTAGTCCATCAGCCCGAGCCCCAGGCGCCGCCCCCGCCCCGTCCCCCCGTCGAGGCGGTGCTCCCGCCCTCCGCCCTGTTCGCCCTGGAGGCGCTGGAAGAACGGGTCCGCGGCCTCCCGCTGCACATCGCCGAACCTGACTTCGTCGTCTACACCGACGACCTCGACGGCGAGACCCGCGACCAGCTGGACCGCGACCTGCTGAGCATCCGGAACAGCTACAACTACGCGCTGAAGGTCAGGGACACGGCCAAGATCCTCCAGTGCGTCGGCCGCCTCCGCAGGGTCGCGGACAGCTTCAACGCCGCCGACTGCCTGCAGATCGCGGGACGGATGGTCTGGCTGCTCGGCGAACGGGACAGGGCACTCGAACTGTTCGCGGACGCCGCCGACGCCCTGAACGACAGTTCCTCCTGCTTCGATCTGGCGGTGGCCCAGCGGCACGCCGGTGAACTCGCCTACGCCACCACCTTGCGGAACTGCATCGACCAGGACGCCCCGGCGGACGACCCGGCCCTGACGGCGCTCGTCGCCGCCGTGCTCGTCGACGGCGTCGGCGCCGCCGAACTCGCCGGTCTCCTCCTCGACGCCGCCGGATGGAAGCCGGGCCCGGCCCGGCTGAGCGTCCTGCACGGCGGCCTGCTGTGCGCTCCACGGGACGGACTGACCGGATTCCCGGTCGACGACTGGAACTCACCCGGTGCGCCCGCCGAAGCGTTCGCCGTGGTCGCCGCGAAGCTGCACCCGAAGCCCGCTCCCGCCGCCCCCGTGCGGACCACGGGGCCGGCGCCGATGCCCCCGCCCTCGCGTCCGGGCCCGCATACCGTGGCGGCCGGCCCGCCGCGTCCTGTCCCTCCGCCGGCCGTCCGCGCACCCCACGTCCCGCCGCCGGCGGCGCCCGCCCCGGCGG